>CAZBHU010000036.1:0-5728 GCA_964492035.1 uncultured Candidatus Saccharibacteria bacterium | reverse complement strand
ATGCATTTTTTAAATGAAGAAAAAAGTGATATAATAGATACAATTATGGCAAAAAAAATTACAGAAGATACAAACAATGAAAGCACTTCAAAACGAGGTGGAAATGGAAATAAAAATACAAAAAAAGTTGAGCTAAAAGAAGAGGCACGATACAACATTTGGGGTATCGGTTTTATTGTTTTCGGAGCAATTATGATCCTGTCGATTTTTGAAATGGCGGGAATTGTCGGATCATTTATTTTTCAAGCACTACACTCTCTACTCGGCTTTGGTTATTACTTACTCCCTATCATTCTCGTTGTCGTTGGAGTTTCTTTTTTGAAAAAACAACGACCACAAATCGCACGCTTCCACACAATCTTTGGACTTATTACTCTCATCACATCACTTGGCCTTTTCGACATCGCAAGCAATGGAAACGGAGAGAGCTTGAATATCACCTACGGGGGATTCTTAGGTGGAATTATCTCTTGGCCATTTATAAAACTATTCGGAATGTATGGAGGAATTTTAATTCTTGGAGGAGGGTTAATAATCTCTCTTATTGTACTCTTCAATGAAAGCCCTAACCTTCCAGAAAATTTTGAAAAAATATGGAACTTCCTAAAACGAGATCTCTGGTCTTGGAGAAAGAAAGATGGAAATTTCGATGATAAATATTCCGCAGACAATTATGAAATTGAGGAACCTGATAAACAAGAAAATAATCGCGCGGACAAAATCGTCTCTTCTGTGGCCTATGATGAATCTCCAGTAAAAGAGGAGAAAATTAAAGACATGCCAGAGCTAAAGAAAAGAATTTCTGATTATGTCCCTCCCCCACTTGAATTACTCGAGGGTGATCGAGGTAAAGCGAACACTGGTGACACTAAAGGTAATTCGAACATTATCCAGCGCACACTTCTAACCTTCGGTATATCTGTAGAAATGGATGAAGTTACTATCGGGCCAACAGTTACCAGATACGCATTGAAGCCAGCACAAGGAGTAAAGCTGTCGAGAATCGTCGGGTTGCAAAATGAACTTGCTCTCGCGCTCTCAGCTAAATCAATTCGTATTGAAGCTCCTATTCCTGGCAAATCACTCGTCGGAATTGAAGTTCCAAACAAACAAAAATCAACTGTCGGTCTCGCTAACCTTCTCGGAGATGATAGGTTTAAAAAGAATCCTAAGCCTCTAACTGTCGCTCTCGGGCGTGGTTTATCTGGCGCAGCTGTATTTGGAGATCTCGCCAAGATGCCTCACTTGCTCGTAGCAGGTACGACTGGTTCCGGTAAGTCTGTAAGTATTCACTCCATCATTACTTCCCTTCTATATCGCAATGGGCCTCTCGATATGAGATTCTTCTTAGTAGATCCAAAAAGAGTTGAGCTTACTTTATATAACAAAATACCGCACCTACTCGCTCCGGTTATCACAGACCCAAAGAAGACCATCCTAGCGCTAAAATGGGCCACAAGAGAAATGGAGCGACGATATGAAATTCTTCAAGACCACGCAGTGCAAAATATCGAGTCCTACCATGAAAATATTTATTTGAAGGCGCAAAAAAAGGGTGATGCCACAGTTGAAAGGATGCCTTACATCGTTATCGTTATCGACGAATTGGCAGATATTATGCAGACATACCCCCGAGAACTCGAAAGTGCTATCGTTCGTCTCGCTCAAATGTCTCGTGCTGTCGGTATACACCTGATACTTTCGACACAAAGACCTTCGGTTAATGTTATTACTGGTTTAATTAAAGCCAATATCCCCGCTCGTATTGCTCTACAAGTGTCATCTCAAGTAGACTCTCGAACTATTCTCGATCAAAGTGGTGCAGAAAAATTACTTGGAGCCGGAGATATGCTTTACCTAAGCACAAGTAGTCCTAACCCAGAAAGACTGCAGAGTGCATTTATTTCCGAAGAAGAAGTTAAACGAGTTGTTAATTATCTCAAGCAATCATACATCGATGAGATACCTGACACTGTCGAGCTTACAGGAAACATAGAAAAAGGAAGTAGCCTATTCTCTGACAGCCTAGATGATGAAAGTGGAGACGATGATCTGTATGAAGATGCCAGAATGGTTGTAATCGAGGCAGGCAAAGCATCAACCTCATTCTTACAAAGAAAGCTTGGGGTTGGATATGCGAGAGCTGCAAAACTGATTGACATGCTAGAAGCCAGACATGTAGTCGGGCCTGGTAATGGAGCAAAGCCTAGAGACGTCTTAGAAAAACCGATGGATAATACAGGAGACCTTTAGAGAAAATCAAACTCGACACAAATACGCGAATGAAGACGAATGACACGAATAGAAAAGAGATCAAACTCGACACAAATACACGAATGGATGCAAATAACACTAATAAGAGTCAGACTCGATGCGAATAAAAAAATCGCTAGTCTCCTCAGAAAAGATATTTTAAACGGCAAGTAAAAACAAACAAATGATCAAAGATTTAAAAGAAAAAAATATCAAATGGTGGATTGGAAGAAGTGCTTGTATCTTGCTCTTTATTTTTATAGCAATATTCGTTTATGCAAAAATGAATTTTATTTGGCGAGGAGTAGGAATAGAAGCAGAGATTGCTCAAAGTGAAGGTTCAAAAATAGCGACAATCAGAGGAAAAGCAGAGAAGGCTATTCAACTCACAATAAACGGACGGGAGATATTCATTGATCAAGCTGGAAACTTTACTGAGACTATTTCTCCCCTACCAGGATATTCTGTCATTACGCTTTTTGCAAAAGATAAGTTCGGAAAAACAGCAGAAAAGAAATTTGAATTGTTCACAAAAGAAGAAGTAGATGATGCTTCGGCGATAGCATCAGAAGAATTAGTAGAAGTGCCACCAATTGAGGGGCAAGCTACAGGTGAAGAAATTTTATTAGAAAATAATTAATGGAGTAAAAATTTTACATAAAAATAATTTAATTTTTTTTGCGCTTTACCCCAGAGGGGCCCTACGCGACTGCAAAAATCAAATTATTTTTATTTCAAACTTATTACTCAATAACTACAAATTTTATGCAAAAAAAAGCAAAGAAAGCTCCAAAAGAAACAGGTGGTGCTATCGAAGATACAATTAAATCAATTCAGACAAAATTCGGAGAAGGAGCGATTATGAAGCTCGGCGACACTCCAAAGGTCAATATTGATGTTATTCCTACTGGTTCTATTGGACTAGATATGGCTCTAGGTGTCGGTGGGTTGCCTAGGGGGCGAATGATCGAGATATATGGACCAGAATCATCTGGTAAGACAACTCTCGCTCTACACGTCGTAGCAGAAGCTCAAAAGAAAGGTGGTGTCTGTGCATATATAGATGCTGAGCACGCAATGGATCCTGATTACGCAGGAAAACTTGGTGTAAACATCAAAGAACTTTTAATATCTCAACCAGACAATGGCGAGCAGGCTCTCGAAATAACAGAAAGCCTTGTTCGATCTGGAAAGATTGATGTCATTGTTATCGACTCTGTTGCTGCTCTAACTCCAAAAGATGAAATAGAGGGAGATATGGGTCAATCACATGTCGGCAAGCAAGCAAGACTCATGTCTCAAGCGCTTCGTAAATTGACGGCAATAGTCGCCCACTCAAAGACTGTGATCATATTCATTAACCAAATCAGAATGCAAATAGGAATAATGTTCGGTAACCCAGAAACAACTCCAGGCGGTAAAGCTTTGAAATTCTATACAACAATACGTATTGATATACGTAGAATTGCTCAAATTAAAAAAGGTGAAGATGTCGTCGGAAGTCGAACGAGAGTTAAGGTGGTAAAAAATAAAGTGGCTAGTCCGTTTAAACAAACAGAATTTGATATCATGTACGGCGAAGGAATTTCTCACGAAGGAGAATTGATGGCGCTCGGTGAAAAGCTTGGAATTATAACCAAGACAAGCGGAGCAATATACTCATATATCGGCACAGTAAAGCAAAGAGAAAAAGGCCCAGTCGAAGAGATCAAACTTGGACGAGGTTATGACGCAGCGAGAACATTTTTGCGAGAGAACAAAAAACTATCTGAAGAAATTTTCAAAGAGATCAAATCTCGCTTTGGAGAAATCCAAGTCTCAAGCTCGGGAGAATAAAATAACAAAATAAAAAATCGCTCTGACCGTAGTCGGAGCGATTTTGTTTTGAACTCACCATCATCAAGGCGCTTCTTCGCGCATTGACTTAGGCAGATTTATCATGGCAAACGCTTTAGTTCAAGATTTCGAGAAGACTTTCGGCATAAATTGTGACCTCTTCCCTCTTCTTGTTCTTCAAATAATCTTCTTTTTTACTCAAAATCCTTTCTTGTAAAGTTTTATCAAGAAGATTGAAGTCTTCTGATTCCACAAGCTCGCATAATTTTCTGTAAGCTTCATCTCTAGTCATTGGTACTTCTTTTTCTGAAGGGACAATCCCTGTCTTAAAGCTGGGTGATGCTTCGATGGTCTTTGAATCTTTTTTGGGATTAATAGACGCCTCTTTCTCTGTTTTACTCGCAGGTAAAACAGCAACATAAAATCCCCCATCGTCTTCTTTAATCTTCCAGCCCATATCAGAGAGAGCAAATCTCAAGTCTGCCAAACCTTTTACTGGAAACTTTACATGAAATTGAAATTCACTATTCGCCACTTTAGAGATTGTGTATTTATTTGATGCAAAAACTCTCTTCAGCCTTTTTTCCATCTCCTTAATGTCCGATTTCCCTTCTGGGGAACAACAAAAAGAAAATTTCTTTGCTTGAGCACTTTGGCTTCTTGTTGATACAAAATAAATACAATAATCATTATCACCAATATAAAGGCTGGCAATCTTTTCACCAAAATAAAAATTAATTACTTCTTCTGCAGTTTTTGTGATATAGGGGTTCTTACTACAGAGAACAAGTTTATCTTCTCCCTCTTTTTTGATGCTAAAGGCTTTTGAATCCAGGCCTTCAAAACGCAAAACAGATTTAAGATATTTTGCAAACTCATACTTACTACAATGAGCAACAGTAGGGTCTAGAAACTCATTTTCTTTTTGTCCTACAAGGATCAACGATTCTGGTTGTCCGTTATCACCGGAGGTGATTTCAATGTTGGAAGTTTTTTTCATATTCTTGGCGTTTTGGTTAATTTTCAGTTTGTTGTGTAAATCCTCAATAAGAGAGATTGAATTTGGGGTAAACATGCTTATGTTTATAACCAAGGTACCTCCTGTAGCTCCGTGATTCGCATTTAACTTGTCTTCTGAACGCACGCTTATATCTAAATTTTTTTTAAGATATTTATTTATTCTCTTAATCAATACAACATCTGATTTTGAGACGATCATGCAAATAGTCTTGCCGTTAGCCTGATCCTCTATACCAAATTTTTTTCCAAAATTAGCATGAAGAATGTCTTTGATCTTGTAATAAAGATTCCACTGGGTATTTATTTCCATATTTAAGTATTAACGCTGTCCTTTTCAGCGGTTTTAATGAAGTTTATTTAAAACTAATACGAAAAAGATTTTTTGTCAATGTGACAAAGACACTAGTTGAGAAATATGCTTAATTTTGATATACTTTTTTAGTTATAAATTAACCAAAAACTATTATGCTTGAATATAACGAAATTAGAGAGCGAAAAATTATTCTATACGAAGATGAGCCTTGCGAAGTGATGGAAAGCCATGTCGCTCGCACTCAGCAACGTAAACCTCAAAATCAGGTTAAATTAAAAAGTCTTTTATCTGGACGTACTTGGAATG
>CAZBHU010000035.1:0-5801 GCA_964492035.1 uncultured Candidatus Saccharibacteria bacterium | reverse complement strand
CTTTTTCAATATGCGAGAGAAGGGGAGATTGTGGAAATTCCAGAAAGAGAAATTGATGTAAAAAAAATTAATTTGATAAAAATTAAAAGAATAAAAGGTGATGCTTTAAAAAATAAAATACACAAAAGGATCGGTTCCGTGGTGGGTGATTTTAGGCAAAAAGAAATTTTAAAAATTTGGGACAAGATGATAGATGAAAATCAATATTACTTTGTTGCTAGTTTAAATATAAAATGCGGAAGTGGAACTTATGTGCGGGGGATTGCAAATTCTTTGGGGGAAAATATAAATATTCCAGCTTTGGCTTGGTCCATA
This sequence comes from uncultured Candidatus Saccharibacteria bacterium, assembly GCA_964492035.1. Classification (GTDB taxonomy): domain Bacteria; phylum Patescibacteriota; class Minisyncoccia; order Phycocordibacterales; family UBA9973; genus UBA8515. The sequence continues at coordinate 5,486 of CAZBHU010000035.1, read as the reverse complement.
AAAAGAACAAAAGTAGGGAGATATAATATTAATAAAAAATAACCCCCGTGCTTAAGGCACGGGGGGAGAAAGCTTGATGATGTCGACGATATAAATAGTGCCCTTGCATAAAATAGTAAAAACCAGGGCCAAAATAGCTAAAATGGCGATAATGTCTAAGATATCTTTCTTTTTCATCTTGTTTAAATTTAAAGGTTTCTTATCTAATAGACTACACTATTTCTTTGTTTTAGCAAATTATTCTAAAATAGTTTTTATTTTAAGCGCAAAATATTTCTTGTATTTTTGGGTGATTAGGTGGTATAATCAAAATATGGAAAATATAAAAAATAACAAGTTTTTATTTATTAGTGGTGCGATTGTCGTATTTTCAATTTTGCTTTCCGCTTCTTTTTTCTTAGCAGCAAAGAACTTTTCAGAGCAAGGGGCTTACATAGAAGTAAAAGGTCTTTCAGAAAAGATTGTAAAAGCAGATACGGCTATTTGGTCAATGAGTTTTGAGGTGAAGTCTAATAATGTTGACACCTTATATTCTGACATTGAGAAGAATATAACAACCATCAAAGCTTTCTTAACAGAAAAAGGATTTGAAGCATCTGAAATAAATGTTGCTCCTGTAAATATCTACCAAGATACATACAAAGATGCAGCCTTTAGGTATAATTCAAACAATCAAATTTCTGTTTATACTAAGAAAGTGGATTTAGCAAAGGCAACTTCTAATGAGACATTGCTACTAGTTCAGAAAGGTGTCGTCTTGAGTCAAAATTATATTTCATTTGAATTTTCAGACATAAATAGTATTAAGCCTGAAATGCTTGCAGATGCAATAAAAAATGCTAAAGATACAGCAGCTCAATTTGCTCAAAATTCTGGATCTGTAGTTGGAAGTGTTGCTCGTGGCAATCAAGGAGTATTTGATATCACCGACAAGGATCCTGGATCTCCTGAATACAAAAAAATTAGACTAGTTTCAACTCTAAGATTTTTGTTGAAATAAAAGGCAAATTAAAATGCGGCCAGTTGGCCGTATTTTAATTTGTCCAATTATCTTATGATATAATAACCACATGTCACATCAAGGAAATATTTGGGAGAGAGAATATAGAAATCCAAAGCTGGTCACAAAAGATGATAAACCCCAAGCAGATATTCTGCGCTTTTTGAAATTTCTTAAAAAAGAAGAAAAATATATAGTTAGTGGCAAAGTTGTATTAGACCTTGGTTGCGGGACAGGAAGAAATTCTAATTATTTAGCAAAAGAAGGGAATAGTATTATTGGCATAGAGATTTCTAAAACAGCGCTTTCGTTAGCAAAAGAAAGATCAAAAGATCTCGGATTAAAAGTAGATTATCGCTTGGGTGACATAGGGGAAAAATATGATATAGATGATGAAAGTGTTGATATTATTCTAGATGTAACATCTTCAAACTCATTAAATGAAGGGGGGCGAGAAATGTATCTTGCGGAGACTAATAGGGTTTTAAAAAATGGAGGATACTTTTTTATTCGAGCTTTGTGTAAAGACGGAGATCAAAATGCAAAAATCTTGCTCAAAGAAAGTCCTGGAAAAGAATACGATACTTACACAATAAAAGATTTTGGTTTAACAGAAAGAGTGTTTTCTCGAGAAGATTTCTTATCTACTTATGGTAAATATTTTAAAATATTAAAGCTAGAAAAAACAACCCACTATTCAACTTTTAATAATCGTGTTTACAAAAGAAATTATTGGTTGGCTTACTTAAAAAAGTGATATAATAAAGATATATGGCAATTGAAATCTTTGATCAAGAGATAAAAAAATTAAATGACAAACAAAAAGAAGCTGTTGACTCAATCGATGGTCCAGTAATGGTTGTAGCTGGGCCTGGAACTGGTAAAACCCAAATATTATCTTTACGAATCGGGAATATTCTTAAAAAGACAGATACCCCCGCAGAAAGTATACTTTGCCTAACCTTTACCAACTCAGGTGTGGAAGCGATGAAAAATCGCTTAGAGAAATATATAGGCAAAAGGGGTCAAGAAGTCCATGTTTCGACCTTCCATAGTTTTGCCATAAGTTTAATAGAAAAATACTATGATTTTCTTGATTTTGAAGTTGCCCCGACATTGATGGGAGACGATGAGGCTATTTTTTTAATAGATGATATTTTAAATAATTATGAATGGGAATATCTCAGCCCTTTGTCTAATAAGAGTCTATATTTTAACGAATTAAAATCTTTAGTTTCTCTTTTAAAGAGAGAAAGAATCGGAGCAAAAGAATTCTTATCCTTTACTGAAGCAGAAATTGAGGATTTAAAAAATGATCCAGAAAGTATTTCATCCCGTGGCCCAACAAAAGGGGAGATAAAAAAAAGTGTAGAAAAAAGAATTGAATCTCTAGAAAAAACCAAAGAATTTGTTAAGTTCTATGAGACATATGAAATAGAAAAAAGAAAACTTTCGATGATGGATTATGATGATGTTCTCGAGTATGCGGTTTACCTAGTCGAGAATTTTGAAGATGTAAAAAACGAAATTAGAGAAAATTATCTCTATGTTTTAGTGGATGAGCATCAAGATTCAAGTGGTGTCCAAAATAGTTTTTTGAAAGCAGTTTGGCAAGATACAGAAAATCCAAACATTTTTGTGGTAGGAGATGATCGCCAACTCATTTATGGTTTTTCTGGAGCAAATTCGTCTTATTTTGAAGAGTTCTCCCATATCTTTGGAAAAACAAAGCTGGTCTTTTTGGTGGAAAATTACCGATCAACAGCGCCAATACTTTTGACAGCAGACGACCTTCTTTCTAGCACACTCTCCAGAGAGAAATTAAAAAGCAACAAAAATGGTGGCGAGAAAATATCAATTAATGAATATTCTTATCCGAGAGATGAAATTATTGGAGCTGGAATATATTTTAAACAAAAAATAGAAGAAGGTCTCAGTCCCAGCGAGTGTGCATTGCTTGTGTCAAAAAATTATCAAGCCAAAACAGCAATAAATATTTTAAGCGATATGGGCTTACCAGTTTCAGATGGAGGTAATTCATCATTGTTTAAAGAATATGATGCTGATGCAATGAGACAAGTATTGAGATTGATAGCTAATCCGCTTGATCATATAACTCTGTCGAAAACGATGCTAAATAAATCTAGTGGTATTAGTTTAATAAAAGCCCATCAGTTTTTAAAAGATTATAAATACGAAGAGATTTCCATTTTAAATCTTATTGAAAACAATAAATCAGAAAATGATTTATTTAAGGAAAATGATGAAATTAGTAAGTGGGGTAAAAAGTTAGAAGATTGGATAAATAGATTTCAAGGAGAAAAATTAAGCAATATCGTTAACATCTTAGGGAATGAGCTGTTGATTAACGAGTCTTTAAATAATAAAGAGATGTTAAATAGAGTAGAAATAGTAAGAAGTTTTATCCATCTCGCAATTATGTTTGAACAGAAACAAAAAGAACCAACCCTAAGTAAGTTTATAGAATATCTAGACCGACTGGATTCTTATAATTCACCAATTGAAGTAGCTAGTTTTGGACAAACAGACGGGGTGAAGGTGATGACCCTACACAAATCAAAAGGATTGGAATATGAAGCCGTCTGGATTGCTCATGCCAACGAAGAGGTTTTATTAAGTGGTAAAAATAATAAATTGGCCTTACCTGCCAAGCTAGAAGAGCACAGAGAAAAGAAAAGCATAGAAGAAGTAAAAAAAGAATTATATGTTGCTATAACCAGAGCAAAAACTTACTGCAATATTTCATATGCTCGTGAAAATTACACTGGTAAGGATATGAATTTAGTTTCGGTGATTAAAGAATTGCCCGAATCTCATTTTGACAAAAAAACGAGTGAAGAAACCGAGAGAGAATTACTTTCAATTGACCCTCACATTTATACGCAAATAAATAAATCTGAATTCAAGGGAGAGATAATCGAGGAAGTTAAAAAATTAGTTAAAGAGAATTATTCGACCCTCAAGGTTTCTGTTTCAATGTTGAACAATTTTTTTGAATGTCCTTGGGAATGGTATTTCAGAAGTTTTTTGAGATTGCCTGAGCCAAAATCAAACTACTTAACATTGGGGACAATTGTTCATGGAACCATAGAGTATGTTTTAAAACAAGAAAAATTACCCCGAGATGAAGAAATTAAAAATAAAATAGAAAATGATTTTGTAAAAGAAAATATAGATAATAAAATCGACAGAGAGCGCCTGATCAAGAAAGCGATAGAAGCTGTTAAGTTGTGGATTAAAAATTATTCAAAAGATGTCTATGATAATCATAAATCAGAATACCCAATTTCTTTTAAAGACAAAGATTTTCCAAACCTTCTTATTTATGGAAAAATAGACTTGCTAGAGACGGACAGAGATGGAAATACAAGGATAACTGATTTTAAAACTGGTTCTTCTAAGACTAAAAACGAAATTGAAAAGATAGATGAAGAAGGAAGATTGTCTAAGTATATGAGACAATTAGCAATGTATACTTATTTACTTCGAGGAGAAAAGAAGGATGTCATGATAGATAAATCGAGACTACTTTTCTTGGAAGAAGATGTAGAAAATAAAAATTCCCTATATGAAACTCACATAGATCTTGAAAAAATAGATTTACTAAAAAGAGATATCGCTGACTATGAGGAGTTCTTAAAAACAGGTGAATTCGTGAATAGAAAATGCCAAGTTAAAGCGTATGGCGGAGAAGAATGTGAATATTGTAAGCTAGCTAAAAAGATACTTTTAAAATAAATACGAAGATCGTCCGGTAGCAAAATAAGACTAAAATATGCTATATTATTAAAATGCAAGAAGGATATAAAAAGGGTAGTTTGCACCCGTTAACACTCATAATGAATGAAGCTGTAACCATCTTTAAAGAGATGGGTTTTGTTGTTGAGCAAGGGCCAGAACTGGAAGATGAATGGCACAATTTTGATGCCCTTAATTTTCCCAAAAATCATCCAGCTCGTGACATGCAAGACACATTTTTTATTAAAAACAGACCCGGTATGGTTCTCCGTACTCACACTTCAAATACACAAATAAGATTTATGGAAAACATGGTTGCAAATGGTAATAATCCACCTTTTGCAATTATTGTTCCTGGTAAAGTTTTTCGAAATGAAGCGACTGACGCTAATCACGAAATGCAATTTTATCAAATAGAAGGACTTGTTGTGGGTAAAGATATTTCAGTAGCTAACATGAAAGGAGTTTTACTCGAATTCTTTAAAAAATTTTTTGAAGGCGAAGAAGTAGATATTCGCATGAGGCCAAGTTTCTTTCCTTTTGTTGAGCCGGGTTTTGAAATAGATCTTAAGAGGGGAGAGAAATGGATGGAATTGTTAGGAGCAGGTATGGTTCATCCAAATGTTTTAAGAAACTGCGGAATAGATAACGAAGAATACCAAGGTTTTGCTTTTGGAATTGGCTTAGACCGATTAACAAAGATGAAATTAAAGTTAAGCGATATTCG
>CAZBHU010000034.1:3392-5822 GCA_964492035.1 uncultured Candidatus Saccharibacteria bacterium | reverse complement strand
GATTACGCAACTTGTTTTTATTTGTTAATGTCTATCTATGTTTTAGTAGGAATTATATCTATCTATATATATGACAAAGACAGAAAAGACATTTTATTCATCGAATCTTTAAAAGAAGCGATGCAAAAACACGAGAAACTTCTCGAATATAATAAACTTGCACGTTTTATTATCAAAAAATCTAAAGGTGAAAAGAAAAGACCATTCTTGATTCTTTTACTTTCTTTTAAAAACCCCGGACTTGCAGTTCTTTATATGAGAGATGGATTTAAACAGTACAATGGTTTTACCAGTTGGATAATTTTTTATTTCTTTTTGGTAAATATTTTTATCATGAATATATATTTCATGATTGTGCTGTATACAGGATTCTCTTTCTGGAGATTATTAAAAAACTTATTTTGAATGGCGTCTTTATATGACGCCATTTATTGTTGTGTATTTTTTCGATCTAAAAATCTTTGGAGGATTAAAGTTGCAGCAGTCGCGTCTGCTTTACCTGTTTTCTCTTTTGCTAATTTCTTTGCAGAGTTTACTGTCTTTTTTAAAAAGCCTGTAGCCTCAATCATCATTTCTCTGGCAAAGACTGTTGTCATAAATTCTTTTTCTAAATAAACGGGGATTCCTAGTTCAGCCTCAATGTTTCTTTTAAATTCTTCAATGCTTCCCATTATTTTATTTTTTTGTCCAAACTGATTGTAGGACTCACCCAAAACAATGGCAGATATTTCTTCTTGGCCGCAAATATTGTGAACAGAATCAACTAGCTCCAAATTGTTCACCAGTATTTTATATGGAAAAGCCACCCTCCCTTCTTCGTCAGAGATCGCAATTCCAACTCTTTTGCTTCCGTAATCTATGCCTAAATAGCGCATATTTATATATTATCACAATTGCTACAAAAATATATTTTTGATATCATTCTCGTATGGAAACATTCCTAACAAACAACAGTCTTTGGATTTTTATTATTGTGATCTTTTGGGTTTTACCCTGGAAGGGATATGCAATGTGGACAGCGTCTCAAAAAGGACACAAAAAATGGTTTATCGTATTTTTAATTTTAAACACACTTGCTATTCTTGAAATTTTTTATGTATTTCAGATTGCGAAGAAACAGCCAAAAGACATACTTAATGTCTTTAAATCAAAGGTTTAAAATAAAAATACTTCAATCAAAACTACTTTTGGTGAAAATCAAAAGTGGTTTTCTTTTTAGTTTGTTGTGGTATAATGGATGAGTGGTTGAGTTATATAAAAGAAAAACAAATACTAAATGTTGCATATGCAATAAAGACATATACAGAAGACCAGGGCAAATTAAAAACGGCAAGGTGTTTTGTAGTCTAAAATGTTATGGAATAAGCTGCAGAAAAGAAACCCCCTGCCCCGTGTGCGGTAAATTAATTTTATCTGGATTAAATAAAAAAACATGTAGCAGGAAGTGCGCCAATGTATATAGAGCTGGAATAAATTATAAACTAGGTAGGCCAAAAGATTCTGCAGAAAAAATAAAAGCAATCAAAAAGATGCTACTGGTTAAAAGAGGTGCTCATTGTGAACGTTGTGAATATAAAAATAAAAATATTTTACAAGTCCATCATAAAAATAGAGATAAAAATGACAATAGAGTTGCAAACCTAGAGATACTCTGCCCAAATTGCCACTACGAAGAACATAGCTTAAAAAAGGCCATCTTGAAAAAAATGACAAGATAGTGTAATGTAACCTACGGAAGCGTGTCGGAGTGGTCTAACGAGACAGTCTTGAAAACTGTTAGGGGTGAAAGCTCCTCGTGAGTTCGAATCTCACCGCTTCCGCAGAAAAAACTTTTTATCAGTGTGATCTACATGCCTAAAAATATGGAAAATTTCCCAAAATCACAAAACAACACTCAGGAAGATGCTCCCAAACCAAAAGTGGAGGTTGAATTTGAATTTGCTGCTTTTGTGCCGCAAGAATTTCTCAATGACCCTGTGGGATATTTTGAACGAGAAGGAAAGAACATAAAGACGGGAGAGATTAAATACGACGAAACAGGCAGAGTTCGCGAAGATCCAACCGCCGTAAAAGATTTACCTGTTTGGAAAGATGCAGGAGGTACAGAAATCAAGACTGTCGGACGTCGTGTAAATACCGCCAAGGGTGCTGTCGGAGAATCGGGCGATCCATTCCATGAGTACAAAATCCTTGAACGGCTTGCTCAAATGGGGCTACCTGCAGCAAGACCCATTGCTAAGGCAGAACAAGCGAATACTCACCTTATTGTTATGGAACGTATTCCAGGACTTCGCTGGTCTGAGAGAGATAGTCTTAACCTTAAGGAAAAAGGTTACTCTGATGAAGATATCGCTACTCTCACGACCGAAGCGGAACAGAAGATGAATGAACTTAAGACTCAATTCGATGAATCGGGAGAGTAGCGATATC
>CAZBHU010000034.1:0-3382 GCA_964492035.1 uncultured Candidatus Saccharibacteria bacterium | reverse complement strand
ATTCGAAATTGGAAGTTGAAAGATATGGTTTTTGAAGTAGATGTTGAAAACAAGAAAATTACCTCAATTGTGCCGACAGATTGGGAAAGGACTAAAATCATCGAGAAGGCATAAAATAGGTAGTGACCCACATACCTCGCTCCAACTCCCCAAATGATGCTAAAATACCTTCACGGTGTCTCACCACTCTGGTACTTAACTCACATGGCCCGCAACAAATATATTTAACTAGTTTTAATTTTGAGTTCTCTTGCTAAATATGCCATAATATATTTATATATTATGGAAACATTTAAAATAACTAGTTCTGGTGAAGAGTTGGATAAATTCAACAACCTGCAGGGTGTTGGAGAAAAATCAACAAAAGAGAGAAACTTGGACGCGAAAGATCTTGGCAACGAGCAAGAAGTTTTTCGACACGACATAGAACCAGAAATTACGCACGGTTTTCAGCAAGCAATTGAAGAAACCCTGCTTGGGAAAAATGTTGCGGACAAAAAAAGTCTTTCCTATTCAAACCTTACTCCTTACGAAAAAACTTTACTAGAAAAAGAAAATCTTAAAATAAACCTTTTGATAGACATGGATGGTGTTCTACTAAACACCGAGCAAGAAATTAAAGATATTTTGTCTATTCTCACTCAAGATGTGAGTGTAGGTATAAATTTAAAAGAAGCTTTTAATCGAATAAAGGATTCAAAAATTCCTTTTGGTGTTTTAAAAACACTCTTGACCGCAAGACAAAAAGTTGAAAATTTAATTATTGTTACAGACAGATTGGGTTTTGGACCATGTCTGTTCCCTTGTTTTGGGATGAAGAAAAAAAATATTCTTAAAAATCACGGAATAGAAACAGAAATGAATACTCTTAAAATGTTCTCTTCTGGAAAAAAATTTATTCCCATTATCAAAGATAGTGATATTACATACTATGTTGGATCTAGCAACACAGATGATGAATACGTCAGAAAGATAAAAACAGCCATGGAAAAAAGTGGAGTAGAAAAAGAAAAATTATGGTATATGAAAGTTCACATTGACGGCAAAGAAAGTGTTTTGTAAATGAAAATTTTTATATTTTTTCTTTGGATTAAGATTAATTAATAAAAAACACACTTTTGTGTGTTTTTTATTAATTAATTATTGTTTTATTATTATGGTTTAACCTCAACCATTACCGAAGATTGAGAACCTTGAACTTGGGACACGTCTATTAATCTGGTTGACCCATTATTTATCATCTGACCCTCTCTTTTCCTATAATCATCCATACTCATAGGTCTTCTCCCTTTTCCACCTTCATGAGCTAAAGAGAAAAATAAAATTATAACAACCAACAGAAGGAGAATGGTACTGTAAAACAAGGCTAGGCTATTTTTCTTAGAAAATTCTTTTATTTTCATGTTTTTGAAAATTAATTAGTAAAATATAAACGCTTATAGCTTATATGTTTATATTATACACAAAAAAATTAACAATACCTATTCTCTTTAAGTTCTTTTAGTGATAAAATATAAAGATGGAAGCAATATTAAAGTCAGATATATTTTTCTTCATAACCTCAATCTCTGTGGTGGTCGTCTCTTGTTTTGTAGTTGTCGCTTTATTTTATTTTGTTAAAATCTTAAGAAATTTTAATAAAATTTCAAAGATACTAAGAAATTATGCAGAAGACACAGATACTGGACTTAGAGACCTTGGAGAGCAGATTAGAAAAAGCCCTCTTTTCGCTTTTATCTTTGGTAAAGAAAGAAACAAAAAAGAAGAGGGGCACGTGAAGAAAATTTAATTATTACTAATATTATTAATCATGCAATCTAATTGATTGTATGTAGAAAAACAAAAAAAATGAAAAAACAAACAAAAGGAATTAGTGCTAAGCAAGTTATAGGAGTTGGGGTTGGAGTAGCCGCTTTAAGCGCTGCAGCATATCTTTTATTTGGGCCAAACGGCAAGAAGAATAGGAAAGTAATCAAAGGCTGGGCGATAAAAATGAAGGGTGAAATTATTGAAAAATTTGAAGAAGCCAAAGAACTTACCGAGCCTGTTTACAATGAAATAATTGATAAAGCTCGAGAAAAGTATTCAAAAATACAAAACATAGACAAGGGAGAATTAGAAGCCACAATTAATGAAATGAAAAAACACTGGAAAGCAATTAAAAAAGACTCTAGCCCCAAAAAAGCTAAAAAGGTAACGACCCTTAAGAAGACAGTCAAAAAAACAACTAAAAAATAATTAAAAAGCCACCTTGGGTGGCTTTTTAATTTAAGTTTATGTTATAATTTATTTAGGTATGAATGAAAAAATAAAAATTGAAACAATTGAGTGGTCTGCCCCTGAATATCTTCATAAAGAACACACAAATGACTGGTTTTGGACTATCGGGCTTATTGCTCTAGCTGGATGCTTGGCGGCAATTTGGTTTGGAAGTTACGTATTTGCAATTTTTATTTTTATCTCAGGAATCTCTCTTATAATGTTTAGCTCTAAACAGCCTAGAATTTTTGAATTTGTAATTGATAATAAAGGACTTCAGGTAAACAAAGAAGATTTTATTTGGAAAAACATCAAAAGTTTTAATATCAAAGAAACAGAAGAGGGCGAATATGATAAACTGCTAATTGAAACAACAAAAAACTTTATTCCAATTTATACTTTCTTAATACCAAAAGATGCCACCGAAACAATCCGTCAAGAATTCGTAAAATTAGTTCCAAATTCTGAAATAGATGAATCTCGTACAATTCAATTTGCTGAAAAAATAGGATTTTAAAAAGAAAAAGCTGGCAAATACCAGCTTTTTTATTTCTGTAAAGATAATTACAGATGTTTTTTGTTTGAAAGAAAATGACTTTCTAGTTTGTAGAACAAACTTTTGTGGATTAGATAACCCATTTTAGTTTCTTTAACAAGACCAGTCCGGTCAAGGCCTTCTTTGCTAATGTAAGCCATCAAGCAAGGTTGAGTCGTCCGAAACCTTGAAGCGAGCTCCTTTGAAGTATGACAATCTTGTCTTTTTAGACTTTGTTTTAAAGACTCTACTTCTTCATAGTTCGCCATAAAAAAAACATTAGCGATCTTCTTTACGAGGTCTGGGGAATAGATGTATTCATGATCTCCCCCTTTTTTTCTTAAAACAATTTCACAATCATAAGGATTCTCTTGAATCTTTGTTTTAATAATTTTTTTCAAGAGATCACGGTTATGTGCACCGTGTTTTTCAATAATCTGGCGACAAGTTAGCCAGCCAAGTTTTTTAAGTTCGTTTAGGTTTACCATATTCTTCGTTTTTTTGATTATGGAGCTTTTAAAGCATCCTAGCACAATCAATGCAATTATCAAAAGTTACTTGCGATAATTATTACGATAGTGTAAATTA
>CAZBHU010000033.1:0-5883 GCA_964492035.1 uncultured Candidatus Saccharibacteria bacterium | reverse complement strand
CTATTACTAGCATCATCAAATTTCCATTCTGCCACTAGGTGGTTTCTTAAAGCCCCGACATGGTTAGCCTCGTACATTTTTGCTGTGCTCATTCTTGATTTCTCTCTTGCGCTACTTACGGTAAAAAATACAACACTAGATAAAATACCCACTATGGCTATAACCACTAAAAGCTCTACAAGCGTGTAGCCTTCATTGTTGGATTTATTTTTTAGGAAAAAATTCATAAAATTATTATAACATTTTTAAAAATTAATATAAATACAAAACAACCCATTCACGAATGGGTTGTTTTGTATTAAAGTCCTTCTTCTTTTAGCTTTTCTACTAGTTCCTTTTCTTTTTTGGATAACTTTGTTGGAATTTTGACTTCTATTTTAATAATTAAATCTCCTCTGCCTCTAGATGATGGTACACCTTTCCCTTTTACTCTTAAGTATTCATTGTGTTTAACTCCTTCTGGGATTTTCAATTCTAATTCTTTTCCGTCGATGTTTTTAAATTTATGAGTAGCTCCAAGAAGTGAATCAGTTAATTTAATAGGTAAGGTCATTATTAAGTTTAAGCCATCTTTTTTGAAAGTATTATGGGGTTTAACTCGTAATCTTAGATACAAATCACCGGGTGTTCCATTTTGAATATATTCTCCACCTCTAGACATTTTTAAGACTTCTCCATGTTCTATCCCAGCAGGTATATCTATTTTTACTTCATCTTTTCTTCTGACAGCTCCATCTCCTCGACAACGACCACATTTATCATCAGCTGTTTCTCCTGTGCCGTGACAATTTGCACAAGTTCTTGTTGTTGCAAAAGAACCCAAGATGGATCTCTTAATTTCTTTTACTTGTCCAGATCCACTACAATCTTTACAAGTAGACATTTTAGTTCCTGGTTTTGCTCCTGTTCCATTACAAGTATCACATTTAGATTGTTTTTCTACCAAGATTGTCTTACTTGTTCCTAGAATAGATTCTTCAAAAGAAAGATCTAAAACTAATTCCACGTCTTGTCCTTTTCTGTGCATTTTACCTCTAGACATTCCTCCTCCAAAGATATCTCCAAAAATATCACCTAAATCTCCCATATCAAATCCTTGAGCGTTTCCAAATCCAGAAAAATCAAAACCACCAAAGCCTTGATCGCCATACGCTCCACCACCCATTCCTGTGCCAGTGGAACCATACTGGTCATACATTGCTTTCTTTTTTTCGTCAGAAAGAACTTGATATGCTTCATTGATTTCTTTGAATTTTTTATCATCTCCACCATTACGGTCTGGATGATATTTCATCGCAAGCTTATGAAAAGCTTTCTTGATTTCTTCTTTTGAAGCATTTTTATTTAATTCTAATGATTCGTAATAATCTTTTGCCATTATTTTAAATTATTTGATTACTCTTGTTTGGGTTCTTCTTCTTTAACTTCAGCTTCTTTTATGTTGTCATTATTTTCAGGGCCACCTTGTTCTCCAGCATTACCTTCAGTGTTATTTTTGTTCATAGCTTCACCAATCTTAGAAATTTCAGCAGTTAATTCTTCTATGGCTGTTTTAATAGCTGTAATATCTTGCCCGTCTTTAGCAGTTTTAACCTTAGTAATTTTTTCTTCTATAGCTGTTTTTACCTCTGGTCCAACCTTATCACCATATTCTTTTAGTGATTTTTCGGCAGTAAATATCATCATATCAGCTGAGTTTTTCTCATCAGCTAATTCTTTTTTCTTTTTATCTTCTTCGGCATTTGCTTCTGCTTCTTCTTTCATTTTTTTGATATCTTCCTCTGAAAGCCCTGAACTTGCTTCTATTCTAATTGATTGTTCTTTGCCAGAAGCTTTATCTTTTGCTTTTACATTAAGAATTCCGTTTGCGTCAACGTCGAAAGTAACTTCTATTTGAGGAAGACCTCGTGGTGCGGGTGGAATTCCATCTAGAATAAATCTACCGAGAGATTTATTATCTGTGGCCATAGGTCTTTCACCTTGAACAATATGAATTTCTACAGAAGTTTGATTATCAGCAGCAGTAGAAAATATTTGAGATTTAGAAGAAGGAATAGTAGTGTTACGCTCGATTAATTTAGTTGAAACACCTCCAAGTGTTTCTATTCCAAGCGAGAGTGGAATAACGTCAAGAAGTAAAACATCTCTTACATCTCCTTGCAAAACACCGGCTTGAACAGCTGCTCCCATAGCAACCACTTCATCTGGGTTGATTGATCGATTAGGTTCTTTGTTAAATAATTTTTTAACAGCTTCAACAATGGCAGGCATTCTCGTCTGTCCTCCTACCAAAATAACCTCATCTATGTCTTCAATCTTAAACGGAGAAGCTGCAATTGCCCTTTTTGTAATTTCAATTGATTGATCAATGTATTCTTGAGCTAAAGATTCGAGAGTGGCTCTCGTCATTTTCATTAAAAGATGTTTAGGCCCGCTAGCATCTGAGGTGATAAACGGAATATTGATTTCTGATTCAAGGGTTGTAGAAAGTTCGTGCTTGGCTTTTTCAGCTGCTTCTTTTAGTCTTTGTAAAGCAAGCATGTCTTTCGTTACATCTATTCCTGATTCTTTTTTGTATTCATCTGCAATCCAAGAAATAATTCTTTGATCGATATCTTCACCTCCTAAGTGTGAGTTTCCATCAGTTGATTTAACTTCTATAACCTCATCACTAACTTCCAAGACCGACACATCAAATGTTCCTCCTCCAAAGTCATAAACAACTATTTGTTCGTTTTTCTTTTTATTAAATCCATAAGCTAGTGCTGCAGCTGTTGGCTCGTTGATTATTCTGTGAACTTCTAGCCCGGCTATTTCTCCTGCATCTTTTGTTGCTTTTCTTTGTGCATCATTAAAGTAAGCAGGCACTGTAATAACAGCTCCAGTTATTTTTTCACCTAGTTTTGCTTCCACGTCTGATTTTATTTTAGCCAAAATTTTAGCAGAAATTTCTTCAGGTCTTTGCCATTGGTCACCTAATTTAACTTCAACTCCACCTGTGGATCCTTTTTGGATTTTATAAGGAGTCATTTTGTCATCTTTTTGAATTTCAGGATCATCGTATAAATGTCCAATGAATCTTTTAATACCATAAATTGTATTTTCTGGGTTCGTAACCGCTTGTCTTTTAGCCAGAAGTCCAACCATCCTGTCTCCGTTTTTAGCAACTGAAACAACAGAAGGTGTTGTTCTTGCTCCTTCTATGTTCTCTATTATTTTTGGTTGACCTCCTTCTATTATAGCGACAGCACTGTTTGTTGTACCCAAATCTATTCCTATTATTTTGCTCATATTTTTTAAAAAATTAAATTGATAATGTTTTTGATAAATATATTCTCTGGATGAAAATTTATAGTAAATTTTCATCTGTGTTGCCCAATTATACACCTAAGTTATTTTTTTGACAAGTATTTAGTGTTCGCTAAAATATTGTCAAAATATTTTAAATTAGTATAATACTAAATATGGCAAAAAATACACCAATACAGAAGGTTATTTTAAAGACTTTAACCCGAAAAAACGTTGTTTCTCTTGAAGACCTTAAAAAAGAGGCTTCAAATAGCCTAAAAACGACCTACAATTCTAATAACAAGTTAGACTATGCTATTTCCCGTTCCATTAAGAATCTTTTAACCTTAGGCCTTGTGGACTGTTTTCAATCAGATAGACAACCTTTTTTTAGACTATCTGAAGAGGGTCGTAAAAAGATTAATAGCAATGCTATTGATGATAATACAGCAATAATTTCTAAAAACTGGGATGGTCAATGGAGAATCATTATCTTAGACTTGCCAGAAGATAGAAAAAACGAAAGAGAGGCTCTTCGATATTTATTAAAAAAAGCTGGTTTTGCTTGTATTAAAAATTCAGTTTGGGTTTCAATTTATCCTTATGAAAATCTTTTTATAAACATCAAAAAAGATCTCGGGTTAACTACCGAAATGATAATAATGGTAACAGACAAAATTGACGAATTAACAAAACAAGAACTTTTGCTTAATCTTTAACCTTCAAATTCAAAGATAGAAACTTTCGCCGGGCGAATGGCTTTGTCCCCTATTTTATATCCCACTTGAAAGATTTGACTTACAAAATGATCTTTAGAGCTATCATTGGTTTTATCTATTTTTATTGATTCGTGAAAAAGAGGATTAAATGGTAACCCCGCGTCTTCTATTCTTTCTATTCCTGAATTTTTTAAAGCACTAATTATTTGTTTGTAGATGGAAGTCATTCCTGCTCTCCAGTTTTCATCAACCTTTTCCCAGTTGGCTTTATCTTGAAAAGCTAGTTCAAAACTATCTAAGCTTGGCATCAACTTTTCTACTATTTTTTCTTTTGTTAGATTAGAAATATAAATCCTGGCTTCATCTAATTCTTTTTGAAGATTTACATAATCAGCTTTAGCTCTTTGCCATCCTGTTAAGTATTCTTCTTTTTCTTTTTGTAATTTTTTAACATCCTCTCTTAATTTTTTCACGATATCTTTTGTGGGTAAAGCTTCTCCGTCTTCGGTACTAGCCACTATGTCGATATCTTCAAAATTGGCATCTGACATATTTTCTAATTCTTGATTAAGTTCATCTTGTAATTCTTTTTCTGTTTTAATTGTATTTTTTTGTTCATCATTCATATCTCTAGTATACAAAAAAGCCAGACTTTTTCAAATCTGGCTTTTCCATTATCTTTTTGACCATTGTGGAGATTTTCTCGCTTTTTTCAATCCGAACTTCTTTCTTTCTACTTGTCGAGGATCCCTTTTTAACATTTTTGCTTTTTTCAAAGGCACTCTTAATTCTTCATCAAAAGCTACTAGAGATCTAGCGATACCGTGTCTTACAGCTTCTGCTTGAGCATGGATACCTCCACCTCTAACAGTAGCAACAACTTCAAACTTTTCTGAAGGAGTCACAGTTTCAAAAGCGCCAGTAACTATTTTTCGTAGTTCTGCGGTTTTAAAATATTCTACTAAATCTTTATCATTAATTTTGTATGAGTACTTGGAAGATTTGGTAAGCTTAACAGCCGCAGATGCTGTTTTTCTTCTTCCAACTGATCGATAGTAAGCTTTTTCTTTTGTGTTTGTTTTCTTTTCCATATTAATATTAATCTCTTATTGTTAATTTTTTCATAATAAGAGGTCTTAATTTATTGCTTGGAATCATTCCATAAACAGCAAGTGTGTATAATTCCTTCCATCCTTTTTTAGAGATAATTTCTGCGTTTGTTTTAAATCTTAACCCTCCTGGATGTCCGGAGTATTTTTCATGCAGTGTAGTGTTTAATCTCTTTTCTGTTGTTTTAGTTTTACTTGCGTTTTCGATGACAACAGAAACATCTGCCACTTTATTGGCAACATAATCAGGTAATTTTTTACCCATAAGAGCCTTAGCGGCTTCACTAGCCACTCTTCCAAGTGTTTTTCCTTCTGCGTCAATTGTATACTTTGTTGTCATAGTATTATTATATAAATTCAATTAATGCCATCTTACTTGCATCTCCTTGTCGACGAGGAAGTTTTACAATCCTAGTGTAACCACCAGATCTTCCTTTGTATTTTGGAGCTATTTCATCTACTAACTTACTGGCTTCGCTTGTAAGATTATATAAACGAGCTATCACCAAACGTCTAGATGCAATTGTTCCGACATTAGCTTTGGTTACTAATTTTTCTATAAAAGGACGAAGTTCTTTCGCTTTAGCTTCTGTTGTTTCTATCTTGCCATGAGCAATAAGAGCAAGAGCCAAGCCTTTTAGAAGAGCGTGCCTTTGATTCTTATTTCTTCCGAATTTTCTAACGTTATTATGGTGTCTCATATTATTCTAAGCTTATTACTAATTATTTAAGGGTTATTCCATATTCACCAAGTACTCTTTTGATTT
>CAZBHU010000032.1:2711-5945 GCA_964492035.1 uncultured Candidatus Saccharibacteria bacterium | reverse complement strand
ATTTTATTGTCTTCAAGAATTTTCATATAGTTGTCATAAAGAGCAGCCTCGGCCATTTCTTCTAGAAGCTCCATTTCTGGAACATTCTTTTTGATTACATCGATTGGAGCTTTGCCTTTACGAAAGCCAGGTAATTCTACTCGGTCATTGATCTTTGCTAAAGCCTTGTCTTCATAACTCACAAAAACAGAGGCTTCGATTTTTCCTGTAATTTCAACTTCACTTTTGTCTAATTTTTTAACTTTTATATCCATATGTTTTTTTATTTAGACTTATAATTATTCTGTACCATCGTCGACGATTCCGTCATCAAGTAAATCTTCTTCGTCTCGGATATTTTTAATTTCTTCTTCTGCAATTCCTTTGATATCAATTCTCCATCCAGTTAGCTTGGCTGCAAGTCGAACATTTTGTCCTCCTTTACCAATAGCAAGAGATAATTGATCTGGAGCAACTTCGATAACAGCCTTGTGTTCTTCTTCGTTGACTTCAATGTTGATAACGTTGGCAGGGGATAGTGCACTTGAAATATATTCTCGAGGGTCTCCTGACCATGGAATAATATCAATTTTTTCTCCATTCAATTCTCCCATAACAGTAGTGACGCGAACTCCTTTTTGTCCGACACATGATCCGACAGGATCAACATGTTCATCGTTGGAGTAAACAGCAATCTTTGAACGACTACCAGCTTCTCTGGCGATTGATTTTATTTCTACAACACCAGATGCAATCTCGGGAGCTTCCATTGAAAAGAGTCCTTCAATAAATTCTGGATGAGTACGAGAAAGTTTAAGGTTTACTCCGCGAGGGCTTTCTTCAACTTGATAAAGATAAGCTTTAATTCGATCTCCGCGACGATATATTTCTCCAGGGATTTGTTCTTCTGGTAATATCATTCCGCTTGCACGATTGAAATCTATATAGACAACACCGCGTTCAATCTTGGAAACAAAACCATTAATAATCTCACCTTCTTTTGCTCCGTATTCTTCTATAATGACACTTCTTTCTGCTTCGCGAATTTTTTGGATAATAACTTGCTTGGCGGTCTGAGCGGCAATTCGTCCGTAATCATCTTTTGGCTCAAGGGGGAAGATAAGTTCTTCTTCAGGCTTGGCGTCACTTTTAATTTTCTTGGCATCTTGGATGAAGATATGATGTTCTTCGTTGTAGCGGACTCTCTCGTCATCTTCGGCAATTTCATCGTCTTCGTTTTCTTCTGTCACAACTCGAACCATCGAATCATCAACGACAATTTTAATTTGAAAGAATTCTACTTTTCCAGAATCTATATCAATAGTAGCTCGAACAATTTGTCCTTTTTTGCCGTAATCTTTTTTGTAAGCGGCTGCCAAGGCTTGTTCAATAGCCTCGATTATTTTTTCTCGAGGTATCTTTTTTTCTTCTTCTAACTGCTCTAGGGCAGATCGCATTGTTTTTAGGTCTAACATGTTGTTTATGAAGGATATCTTTTAATTATTAGTTAAAATAATCCCCCTTTTATTAAATTGTTATTAAATTTTAATATTTATAAGGTCTTTATAAATAAAAGCCCGGTTCTGTGACGGACTTATACGAGAATCATACTTTGGAAACATCCAAAAGTCAAACGTTAAAATTACACTAGTTCTTTTAAGAAACAATTTGATGTGTTATACTTATAAATAACCATTTATTATTATTTAACTATTAAATTCAATGAGACTAACAAAAATTTATTTAGTAATTGGACTTGTAATTTTGTCGACCTTTTTTGCTAGTAATGTATTAGCGGAAGATGAAAAACCCGCAGCTGAAAACAAGTCAATTGTTTTGGCGCAAGTTAATCTTCAAGATGCAAAGATTATTTCACAGAAAGAAAACACTCTCGAGATATCTTTTAATTTGAACAATCGAGAAGGGGCACAGTCCGGAGTAAAGTACGGAGTTAAACTAATCGAAACTGTTGATGGCAAGCAGGTGACCGCAGAAGAATACGTTTATCCGGAAGTTTTGAGCTTGGCTGAAAACACCACAACAGAAAAAATAATTTCATTTACCCCCTCTTTTAATATTAAAGGAGAATATGAAGTAGTTGTTTCAGCTAGAAACTATAGCGGTCTACCTTTGGGAACAAGCAATCTTGGCAAGATAACTTTTACAGAACAGCCCAAGACCGTAGAAATCGTTTCTGAAACTTGTTCTACTTCGATCGAGAGAGCCAACAAGAACATGGTTGATAAAAACACTCAAACGATTTTTGTTTCTAATGGCGACAAAATATTTTTAAATTGTATTGTTAAAAATCATCTAAAAGAACAAATATCAGTTACTCCACAATATGAAACATATATAAAAACACCATATGGAGAAAAAATAGTTGGCCTACCAGAATCAAAAGAGGTCATATCGCTACGACCATTAGAGGAGAAAAATTTTGTTTTTGCTATTCCTAGGAATGATCTTCCTCAAGCCTACTTAGTTAAGACATCTGTTGGAAATACCAAACTTCAATCTAATTCAATTCAAACTCCATATGTAATCTCCGGCCTCAGCGCCACAATCCAAAACGTCTCATTGGATAAGAATTCATACAAAGCAAACGAAACTGCAAAGATTGCATTCTTCTGGACTTCATCTGCTACAAATAGAGAAGAGCTAATATCTATCTCCCTAAAAGCTGATATTGTTAACAAGAACAAGAGATCTTGTATAGAGAGTCCAATAAATACTCAAATGGCAGGAGTTGGATTCATTGAAATACCAGTAACTATCAGTAAGTCATGTGATGATCCTGAAGTAACTATCTCTCTTCATGATGCATCAGGAAAAACACTTGATCAAAAAGCTTTAATATTTGAAGCTAATGAAAAAACCAATCTATTCTCAGGTAAACTAGGTATCATTGCTATTGTAATCATCGTTCTACTAGTATTAGCTGGATTAATCCTTTACTTTAAGAATCTAAAAGACAAAGATGGAGGTGATAAACCAAAGAGTGGTCACATCGAAGGAGCGATGCTTGCTATATTCTTTGTCCTTTCTGTTCTTCTTGTTCCTGGTGGTGAGGTGAAGGCGGATACAATATCTCTAGGAGAGGTTGTTGCTGAGTGTTGGACCGATGGTGGTATTTATAGCCCTAATTCTTCGGTTGTCGTACAGTGTCAATATTCTGATGGATATGGATCCTATAGTGCAGGAGCGGGTGCTCAAATATCAGGTCAATCTACTTACGTTAGTTCGCCTCCTTCC
>CAZBHU010000032.1:1160-2611 GCA_964492035.1 uncultured Candidatus Saccharibacteria bacterium | reverse complement strand
AGGAGCGGGTGCTCAAATATCAGGTCAATCTACTTACGTTAGTTCGCCTCCTTCCTCTGTTCCCAAATATTACGAAGATTCTTATCCTGTGTTGGTTGGAACACTAACTGCCCCCTCAGCTTCTGGAAATTATTATGTGGTTGTTAGTTTAAATGTTAAAGATTTGGATAATCGGTGGAATGAACAATACGGAGATCTTCTTTTGCCGTTTACTGTTTCAGCACCAGCTAGCGTGACTATAACCGCCAACAACCAAGTTGGCTCAACTACTATAAGCCAAGGGCAGCCAGCGACTATTCGGTGGAGTTCTTCTGGTGCTTCATGTTGTACGGCTTCATTTTATGGTGGTGGAACTTGTGGAGCTCCATTGCAAAATTACACAGGAACTACATATTATCCGTCATCTACAACCACCTACAGCATACAGTGTGACTAACTTGACTTTTACTCTATTTTGTACTATTCTTAGATAGAAATAGAATATTGAAAAATCTAAAAATCACATATATGAAAACCAAGTTTAAATTTCCCGTTTTTGTAGTAACGGTGTTACTACTTGCGATGGGGTCCTTGTTGATACAAGGATGCGAACCGGAACCTATTCCGGGCCCTCCTCCAGTTCAACCAAAGGTTGAACTGACTGTAACTCCATCAGGGATATTGCCTTACGGTGCATATTGTACCGTGGCTTGGTCTTCTACTGATGCGAAAACCGTCTCTCTAAACAACAAACAAACTACATTGTCTGGATCTGTTACAAGTAGGTTGTTTAGAGATACCATATTTGAAGTTGTTGCTCGCAACGAATCTTTTTCTGCGAAAGCTGAGAAAGAGGTTAAGGTCGGCGACTGGACGACTTCAAAGTTTGGGTTGATAACCCATGCACCGTGGTACTATACCTCTGTTAAATTCTATAGAGATGGCATTCTGTTGTTTGAGTCTCCTCTTTCTGAAGAAGAAAGGAAAGATCAACATGTCTATTCAGTGGAAGGAAAACATTCGGTGTATCGTTCTGGGATAAGAATCGGGTATATGGACTGGATTTTTTCTCAAGATGAAAATAGCATAACATATGCTCCTAATACTCAAGGACCATCTACCTATACTATTTCTCATCTCAGTGAAAAGAAATTTATTATTACTCAAGTCAGCACTTACGCTGACGGATTACCGTGTTTGGGTGAGGCCACTTTTGAAAGAAAATAATTCTTTCTAAAGGTTAAATTATTTTAAGAACCGATTCTCGCAAGAGGTCGGTTTTTTAATTGACAAAAGGATTTATTGTTATAATCTTAAATCAAAACAAGCAACTTAAAACCCTTATATATATGAAAAAGCCAGTATTCCTTTCAGTGGTTTTGACCATCCTGGCCTTGATGCTTACAGGGTGCGACAAACCGGAGCCACCAGCTCCAGCGGTTTTCTATACGCTTTCCACCATAGTAAGTGGT
>CAZBHU010000032.1:0-1150 GCA_964492035.1 uncultured Candidatus Saccharibacteria bacterium | reverse complement strand
TGACAGTATTCGCTTGCTTGTTGACAATGTTAGCAAGTTGCGATCCGGAGCCGATTCCCCCGGGACCGTCTCCTGTGACCTACACGATCTCTACCGTTATAAGCGGTAAAGGATTGGTAAACCCAGATAAGCTGTCAATGATAAATCTTGGCAGCAACGTGACTTTAAAATTCACTCCAGAAACAGGATATTCGTTGTATTCTGTGAAAATAAACGGAGTAATTGTTGAAGAGATACAGCCGACGGGCGTAGAGGTGTTTTATGTTGTTAAAAACATAAACAAAAATATCCTGGTTGAAGCTTTATTTATAGAGACAAATATCTTGGTTTTCTCGGTTAAATCTACGGCTGAAAAACCGTGGATGATGACGATTTGGAACTCGTACAAAGCAAGTGACGGATCGTTTCTTGAGCGACTTAACCTAAACGAAGAAAACAAAACCGACAAATATTATTTCTTGTATCCATCAATGTCGGTTGTGGTTCTTGAGAAAGATGGAGGAATTAGAAATGGCTCCTGGAGCCTCAAGCAATCAGTAATCACTATAGATTACCATGATTATCCATTATTGGAACTTACCCCAAACAAGTTTACCTATAAGACCCAACAAGTTTGGAGTAATCATCATGATTGCTTCGTATTTTACACCATAACTCTTGAAAGAGAGGAGTGATTGCAAAAGTAAAATTATTTTAAGAACCGATTCTCGCAAGAGGTCGGTTTTTTAATTGACAAACCAATAATACTCTTAAAGATATTGTTAATTTAATTTATTTAAATGTTTGTCTTGTAGTAGCTTTTTGATTTCCGTAATATAGTTTTCTGATATTCTGTGATCGGTATTTTTAATTAGAATATCTCCTTTTTCATCCTCTTTGTCTCTGTAAATTAAAATTGAGGGAGATTTTAATTTGTTTTGCAAATTATTTTTTATCACAATCAAAAGTTTTTGTTATATAAAGACAAAAACTTAATTTTTAGTAATTTTTAAGAGAATTTCAAGATTGTCGTCTTTTGAAAGGCGATTTTTTTTAGTGTGACCACAAGAAAGGCATTCGTGTATAACCGAAAATTCACCTTTTTTGACCTGAATATCAATAGGTTTCATAACTTCACCGCATTTTGCGAGTCTGTCGCCAGGGTTTATGT
>CAZBHU010000031.1:0-6160 GCA_964492035.1 uncultured Candidatus Saccharibacteria bacterium | reverse complement strand
AACCATCGGCATATTCACCATCTCCTGCTGTATGATACATCATGCCGACATGATCTCTAACTCCTTGTCTTGTAACGTGAGCTACCATTTCACGAGGAAATCTTTTTAGTAGTAATATATAATCATCTACAGACAGAGCCGACAAATTCTTTTCAGAAAAATATTTAGTTATGTCTTCTTTTGTGTATTCACTTTGAACCCATTTTTCTTTTTGGTTTTGGTAAAAATTGTCTAATATTTTTTGGGGTTCTTGTGTAGCCAGAGAAGCTTCTTTAGTTTCTAGATTGTCAGAATGAGCTAGCTGTTCTTCCTTA
Source organism: uncultured Candidatus Saccharibacteria bacterium (assembly GCA_964492035.1). GTDB lineage: Bacteria > Patescibacteriota > Minisyncoccia > Phycocordibacterales > UBA9973 > UBA8515. The sequence continues at coordinate 5,846 of CAZBHU010000031.1, read as the reverse complement.
TCAAAATTTTGTTGCTGTTTTAATTCTTCATAAGTTTTTTGACCAACAGCAAGATCTGCTTGTAGTTTTTTTAGCTTAAAATAATTTAAAATTTTACTAATCCCTGAGTTTGTAAGTTCAGAGATCTCATTTCTAAGATCATTAATAGCCTCTAGTCTTTGCGCTAAAACTAGTTCTCGGTTGTTAGCGGATTCTTGTAATTTAGCTTGTCTTTCTGATAGATCTTTTTTTTCTACAAAATATTGCTCACGCTTTTCTCTGATGTCTCGTGCTGTTTGCTCGCGCTCTTGCAGTGATTTTTCTTTAGAAAATTCTTTTATAAACCGAGGGGTCTTTTCCATGTTTTTATTTACTATTATTCCTCTGTTATTTTATTAAATCCTTTTTGTATATTTTTTGTGTCTAGTAAGCTATCTGCTTTTTCATTTACAGATTCTTGGATTTTATCTAAACCTTGACTAGTTAAATCTTTAATAAAATCTCCTGTTTTTGATTTAAAAGGTCCAGAAATGTATTTTTCCCACAATTCTTGTGCCTTATCTGTAACGTAAGAGATGTTTTTTTGAAACTGCTCAGATTCTATTTTACTTTTTATGTCGACTTTAAAAAAAATCAGAGCGAGAATGATAATTATAATCAAACCACCTAAACGTATCTGTATCCTTGGTTTTTTAGATTCATTTTCCATATATTATTATTTTACCATTTTAATAAAAATAGTCTACTTTTTTATTATTATGGAGTCTTTTTGGGCAAATAAAGTATTGGATTAAGGTGAGCATTAGCTCTCGTTATTCTAGGCTGCACTAATATTTTTCCAGGACATCCCTTGCTTTCAAATGAAGCCACCTCTACTCCATCTGAAGCATAAACCGAGATGTGTAAATGTGGGCCAGTAGATGATCCAGAGCCAAAAATTCCTCGAGTGCCACCAGAAAGACCAATAATATCTCCAGTCTTAATTACATCTCCTTTTTGTACTGAAATAGCAGAAAGATGTCCGTAAGTGCTAGATAATCCGTTTGTATGTTTTATGAGAACCCACCTTCCGAAGGATGCTCCCTGGCAAGCAACATCTGTGTTTCCTGTGCCTTCTATTATTCCTCCAGCCATTGCAAAAACAGGAGTTCCTGAAACAGCTCTAAAGTCTACCCCATAGTGGTCAGTATTTTTAGATGAATTAAATGGATTTACTCGTACCCCAAAAGGTGATGTTATAAAAATAGACTTAAGAGGCCAGGACAATACTTCTGAACCTTCTTTTGGTAAAAACTTAGGATTTATTAGAAGTTTAAGCTGGGTTTCATAATCTGCCATCTCTCGCTCAAAAGATTCTTTTCTTTTTATTTGTTCCAATAATAATTTTTGATAATTACTTTCTTTGTTCTGTGTTTCTTTCAGTAGGGTGTTTTTTTCTTGTTGGTTGGATGCTATTACTTGTTCTTGCTGCGTTAAATTCTTTTTTAAGTTATTAAGGTTTTGCCTTTCTAGTTCTTTTTCGTTTTTTGATGCAATCAACTCTTCTTTTTTATCTAGAATTTCATATATTTTATTTTTAACCTCTTGGTTTATAGAAAGAATATTATTATATTCTTTACTAAATTCCGATAATCTTTGCCCAGATAGTAATTTTTCTATTAATAAGGTGTTATCATTTTGGTGTAAACTTCGAATTGAATTAGCAAGAGCAAGCTTAGACATTGTTAGTGACTTCTCTTTTTCTCCTATGTCGTTGTCTATACTCTTAATAACTAATCCAGTTGCATTTATTTTCTTTTGAATAGATTCCCTTTCTTTAATTAATTGATTTCTTTTTAAGGTTAATTCTTTAATTGTATTTGCCAGTGTGTTCTTTTCTTGAGCGGTGTCTGCTATTTGCTTAGATAAAGCCTCAATTTCTTTTTCTATTTTAGATATTTGCTCATTCGTTTTTTTAATTTGTTCTTTTACCTCGGCAGCAGTTAGAGCCACAGAAATTTCTGGTAAAAAACCTAAAACGGTCGCTATTAAAGTGAGTAAGATAATAAACTTTCTCATTAGTTATATTAATTTCTTAAAAGATTAATCGCTTTGTTTATCCTTTTTAAAACCTCTTCTTTTCCAAGTATCTCGGTGAGATAAAACGGATCAGGGGATCTATCCATTCCAGATAGTGAATATCTAATGGGCCACAAGATATCCCCTCGGCCAACTTCTTCGGCATAAGGCCAAATAACTTCTTTTATTTTTTCCTTATTAAAATCTGTAGTTGCTACTTTGTCTAATATTTTAATTACTTTTTCTAAATAATCAGCCAGTGTGCCATACTTATCCTTTTCTATTTTACTAGACTTAAAGAAAAGGTTATCTTTTTCGTAAACGGGCTCAATGAAATAATAATCAAGATCTCCATTGGTATCCATCTCGTTGATGTCAATACCTTTTTTAATTCTCTCGATGATAATTGGGGTTATTTTTCGAATAGTATCTTCGTTGTAATTTTTTAGATTTCTTATCCTTTCTGGAATAAAAGAAATTACATAGTCTTGCTGGTCTTTTTCTGTTAACTTCTTGAGGTGCTCATGGTTTATCCAGTCTAATTTTTCCTCGTTGAATCTCCCCCCACTTACGTGTATTTGCTTTATGTCAAAAGCTTCCAGTAGCTCTACCTTAGTCATTATTTCTCTTTCATCTCCCGGGTTCCATCCAATAAAAGCTAAGAAATTTAACATGGCTTCTGGTAAATATCCATCCTTAGAATACTCCAAGAAGTCTTTAGCCCCGTCTCTTTTTCCTAATTTCTTTTTTCCATCTTTACCCAGTATTGGTGGGAGTGTGACAAATTCAGGCCTCTCTATTCCTAGTGCTTCATATAAAGCTAAAAATTTAGGAGTCGATGCTATAAACTCATCTGCTCGCATAATATGAGTTACCCCCATCTCGTAGTCGTCTATAATGTGTGCAAAATTATATGTAGGATATCCATCGCTTTTAATTAAAATAAAATCATCAAGAGCTTCTGCCCCTGCTTTTAGTTTTCCTCGAGTTACATCATCCCATTCGCTATTTTTAATCTCTTTTATTTTTAATCTAAGAGGTTTTGTGCCATCCCAAACAGGAGGGTTTTCTGGTCGATGGTCTCTATATAAAAATGGCCTCTTTTCTTCCTCTGCTTTTTGTCTAAAAGCTTCAAGTTCTTCTTCTGTGTATGGATCAGCATAGGCTAGGCCTTTTTCGACTAATATCTTTGCGTATTTTTGATAAATTTCTAATCTTTCTGATTGAATAAAAGACAGAGATTCATTTTTTGTATCAGGGCCATAGTCCCAATCCAAACCTACCCACTTAAGAGATTTAATAATGTGCTCTATTGACCCAGAAACTTCTCTCTCTTTATCTGTATCTTCTATTCTTAAGACAAATTTTCCATTATTTTTTCTAGCCCAAAGCCAAGCATATATTGCAGTTCGAACTCCACCAATATGTAAAAATCCAGTTGGTGAAGGAGCAAAACGAGTAACTATTTGTTTATTTTTTTTATTTTCCATATTTTTATTCTTCATGTGACAATCCTATTTCAATAGCAGATTTAGCGATTTTTTCTGCTGCATCGTGGTTTGCGAAAGCCAAGGCGTTTTGACTCATTTTATTTAATCTTTCTTTGTTTTCAAGGATACGATCTATTTCTGCTAATAATAAATTAGCAGTTAAATTATTTTCTTCTATGACTTCACATCCACCCGCTCTAGCATAGTTAAAAGCATTTTTTCTTTGATGATCACCATTTGAATTTTTAATCGGAATAATAATCGAAGGAATTCCCCAAGATGCTATCTCAAAAATAGCAGAACCTGCTCTGGAAATCACAAGGTTGGCACAACCTGCGGCCATTCTTGTATCTAGATTATTTAGAAATGGAAATGCTTTATATCTAGAAAGATTGGGGTCATTTTCCATGAGGAACTTTGCTCGTGACATAACCCCTTCGTGATTTTTAATTCCGGTTTGGTGTATAACTTGATACTTTGATAAAACTTTTGGCAAAATATCTACAATTATATTGTTTACAGTTTCTGAGCCTTGAGACCCACCAAGAACTAAAATAGTGGGGATACTCCCATTCAGTTTATAGTAATCATGGGCTCCATTTGGATCTCCTCTCAAGATGCTTCTTCTGATTGGCTGACCAGTTAAAGCTGTTTTTTCTTTAGGTAAATACTCTGCGGCTTCTGGCCAAGAAACAGCAACTTTTTGGGCAAACTTAGCTGTCCAAACATTTAGTCTTCCAGGATAAGAATCTGATTCGTGCACAATAACGGGTATTCGCAAAAACCTTGCGGCAAATACTGCAGGAAATGCGGCATAACCACCTTTTGAAATAACAACATCGGGGTAAATAAAAAACATTACAATTACTCCAAGTAAAACTCCAGAGGCGGTTTTGAATAAATCAAAAAAGTTTTTTAAGGAAAAATAAATTCTCATTTTACCGGCAGGAACCTGAACAAAATTTATCTTATTTTCAAAAAGCATTCTTTTGTCGTAAGGTTTGTCGGACATATAGTAAAGCTTAAGGTCGATAACTTTCTCTTTTTCAGCTTGGGATATTAATTGTTCTGCAATTGCTATTAATGGATAGAAGTGTCCACCCGTCCCCCCTCCTGTTAGTAATATTTTCATTCTATTGTTTAGATAATTATGTTTAATAAAGAATATCTCTATCTATATCTATTGATTATATATAGATAGATACATTATAACCTTTTTTTGATATTTTTTCTATAAAAAAACCACCCCGATTTTTACCGAGGTGGACAGTATTTTTTATGAAATAAATTAAAATCTTTCGTAGGTATATATTCCATATATTTCAGTATTATAATAAGGATCAAAAGAAGGTTTATTCTTTATCCTTACTATCTTGTCTGTAATTTCGACGACAGTATAAATTTCGCCTCCTTTTTGGTAAACACCTTGCCCTAATTTCCATTTTTCTTCCCAATAAAGAGATCCATCTGGGTTTACAACTTTAATATCCATAGACGGGTAGTAGTGGTAATATTTTCTTGATTTTTGTTCTTTGTTTACTAGATATTCTCTTAAGTACACATCGTCTTTTGCTTTATAAAGACTAAGTTTTGTCCACATTAAGGCTGGCTCTAGAATTGAAATTTTTACAATCCCTGTTTCAACTGCTTCTATATCTAATATTTTATTAGATTGAATGTTTTTTAAAGAATATACAAGTTTTTTGTCTGTGGGAATTATATTCATGTTTACTCCATTTTCTTTTATAGAATAAACAGAATATAAAGAATCTGGCTCCACCACTATGTCTATATTGCTACCAGGAATTAATCCAGTAACTTGTGGAATAGTTATGTGTATTTTACCGATGGTATTAATAGTCACCGTGTATAAAACCGGAGGATTAACCGGTGGTTTATCCTTTTCACAACTCTGAATTAACAGAGCCCCGAGCATAAGCATCAAAACAGACGCCCAAAAGGTCGGGTATTTATAATTCTTTTTCATATGTTTAATTTACTATGTGCTTATTTAATTAAATTAAATAGTAAATTAAACAAAAAGTCAAATTTATCTTCTACACTCTAACTTAAAGACAGTTGTTTCTATTATTTTTATGTTAGTATAACCTAGGTGATTTTCAACATTCCCAACGCTTGGCTCCCCGCATGATTTATTTCCATCATATGTACAATAACATGTTGCTCCGTCTGAATTTCGAACTGACCATGTAATATCAACAGTATCATTCTTTTTAATTGTAATTTCACCAGGTGTATTGTTAGCAGTTATTTCAACAGTCATAGGAGCTACAGTCACAGGAGCTACCACGGTGAAAG
>CAZBHU010000030.1:0-6449 GCA_964492035.1 uncultured Candidatus Saccharibacteria bacterium | reverse complement strand
AGCTTTACTTTTTAATAAATATGTGATATAATATATTAAGAATAGAAAATTAAAAATATAAAAATATGGAAGAAAATCAAAAAAGAACAAGTAAAAAAAATTTAGCAAAAAATATTTGGAGATGCCTAAAGCTCTCTTTTGTTTTTGCTAAATGGGGAACATTATTATTGATTGTGTTAACGATTGCAACTTATCTATTGCCAATCTTACAATCAAAAATAATGGGAGATGTCGTCAATTCTGTTGTCGATAGTCTATCAGGCGGTAAAATTGCCGTATGGCTTGTAATCGTATACGCAGGGGTGTGGTCTGTAACAAAAATTTTGTCTGCAGCGTACCTATATGTGTATAAGATTTGGTCTGCAAAAACTGAGCAAAAGCTCGAAGTTATGATTTTGAAAAAAAGAACAGAGATAGATCTCGGTCATTATGAAAGTCCTGAATTTCAAAATTTACTTACTCGTGCTTTTCGTAGAGGTATTTGGCCCTTACAGGAATTGACGGAGCTTCAAATTAGAGTTATCGGTAGCATTGCGACATTTATTTTGACCTCTGTGATTGCTACAAGGCTATCACTTTGGGTTTATCTTGTTGTTATTGTGACTTCGATTCCATCATTTATCGTGAGCTTGAAATATGGTTCAAAGACATGGACAATTTGGGCTGAAAATAGCCTGAGACAGAAAAAATATCAGCATGTGAGAAATCATATTAATGGTAGAAATGGAATCATCCAAGCAAAGATATTGCAAGCCTCAGAAAAATTAGTAAGCATCGCAGATGACATTCTCGGGTCTTTTCGAAAAGATCAGTTGAAGGTTGATCGTAATAATTTATTCTGGTCATCTTTTGCAAGTATTATCGGAGCGGCTGGGGTAGGTATGGGGTTTTATATAATCGTTGGTAAAGTTACGAGCGGTAGTGAATCTGTCGGATCGATGGTCTTCTTAGTAAGTGTGCTCGGACAGCTCGTCGGATCAATCAATTCAATCTTGCAGGATTTCTCAAGGCAATTTGAAAGGAATCTGTACGCAGGTGAAATTCTTCAAGTCCTAGACACAAAGCCATTTATCAAGAAAAATGAGAACCCAGTAACTCTTTCTCTAGAGCAACCACCAGTGATTGAATTTAAGAATGTAAGCTTCCGTTATAATGGAGGTGTAAAAGATATTCTTAAAAAAGTTAGCTTCACGATTAAGCCTGGAGAAAAGATTGCGCTTGTCGGTAAAAATGGTGCCGGGAAGTCGACCCTTGTAAAATTACTTGCAAGAATTTATGACCCAACTGAAGGAGATATATTCGTAAATGGGGTAAATTTAAAAGATGTTGATCCAAATGAATGGAGTTCTTATCTAGGGATTTTACTTCAAGATTATCTTTCATATGATTTTACAGTCGAAGATTCGATCTCGATGGGTAGAGCAAATAAAGAAATTGATAAAGAAAAAGTTGAGAAGGCAGCCGATGTCTCCGATGCCAAAGAATTCATTTCTGAATTTAAAGATGGCTTTGGACAGCAACTTGGACGAGATTTCGAAAATGGAACAGAGCTCTCTAAAGGGCAACAGCAAAAAATGGCCCTTGCAAGAATCATCTATAGAGACGGACTCGTAACAATACTCGATGAGCCGACGGCATCAATCGACGCTTTGGCTGAAGAGTATATCTTTAATCAAATGATTAAAGCTTCGACAGGAAAGACACTACTTGTCATTACGCACAGATTCAACACAACGCAAAACCTAAACAGGATAATTGTCTTGAGTGATGGAAAGTTGGTAGAGTCTGGAAGCCACGAAGAACTGTTGGCGAAGAATGGTGAATATGCAGAAATGTATGAAAGCCAAGCTAAAGCTTTTCGGGAGAAAAGGCAAGAAGAGCTCGAAGAGGTCTTTGAAGATTTGGAAGAAGTATTAGTTTAAAAAATTAATCGCCCTGATTTTGGTCAGGGCGATTTCTGTTTGTCTAATCTTATTGTAACATTCCGAGATAGTGGCGAAGAGTGTATATCCAGTCTTCATCTATCTGATCACTCTCCTCTTTTTGTTTCAACAACCATTCTAAATATCCTCGATCTATATTAGCAATGTCTTTTATCTCTTGACCATTGTATTTACCAAAATTAATAGTCTTCAAGATGGTGGGGTGTGAAGAAATATTTATCATCTCAGCGATTGCTTGTTGTTCAGAAAAATTATTTTCTTCCATAAGCTTCTTTAGAAGTCTTTCGAATAATTTTTCTAAGACAAGAACATCACCGAGTGCGTCATGAGCCTGGGCTTCGATTTCAATCTCGAGCAAGTATCTCAAATACTGAAGATTGTATTTTTCAATTTTACCTTCTTTGTCTAAAAATCTTGCGACACGAAGGGTGCAGATAAAACTGACAGGGAGGATATCTTCTTTTTTTAGCATTGCTAGATCAAAAGTAGCGTTGTGAGCGACAACTACATTATCAGGATTCTCAAAAAGTTCCTTGATCCTATGGTGGTCGGGGCTTTCGTTGAAACTTGGCTTATCTTCAATCATTTTATTTGAAATATGATGAATGGCAGAAGCTTCTGGGGGAATTTTAAAAGGAGGTTTGTATAGACCACAAAATGATTCACCGTTTTTTTCTTTGTAGGCGATTTGGCAAAGAAAATCCTTGTCGGTATTGCCAGTGGTTTCAGTATCAAAAAATATAATGTTTTTTATCATACTAGTATTTTAGCATGTATTTAGTATAATTAGAATATGATATTACATGAACAAATACGTGAAAACATAAAAGAGGCGATGAAAGCAGGAGATAAAGTCCGCTTAGAGGTTATGCGTGGACTGGTGACAGCTTTTACAAATGAATTGGTGGCAACAGGGCACACTCCTCAAGAGATGCTTTCCGATGAACAGGCAATCACCGTTATTACTCGCTTAGCGAAACAGAGAAAGGATTCTATCGAGCAATTTACAAAAGGTGGAAGACTTGATTTGGCTGATGAAGAAAAAGAACAACTTGAAATATTGTCTCTATTTTTGCCAAAGCTAATGGACAGGGCTGAGGTTGAAGAGTTTGTAAAAAACAGGATGGTAGTTTTTGAAGCTATTGATGCGACTAAAAAAGGAATGTTTATGGCAACTCTAATGAAAGAATTAAAAGGTAAGGCTGATGGATCTATGGTCAAAGAAGTCGTTGATCAATTGTTTGTTTAGGGTTCGGTAGTAGATTCCCATTAGAAGCCGCGGTCACGGTTTTGATGGGGTGTTAAGTTTTTTTAAATTAATTATTTAATTTAAAGCAGATTGTTGTTGAGATAATAACGACCGCGACCTGCTTCTAACGGAATGAAAATTATTTTACATTGGATTTTAATTTCTATTGCAGTTTTTGCTACTTCTAAATTAATAGATGGAGTGATTGTTGACCCGCTCTGGGTTGCCCTCGTCGTGGGAGCTTGTTTGACTTTATTTAATATGTTCATAAAGCCTATCGTTAATATTTTGACTTTACCTATTAATGCAATAACCTTAGGTTTGTTTTCGCTCGTAGTAAATGGTGCACTATTTTGGTATCTCGGAACTTTGATTAAAGGATTCTCAGTAGATGGATTTTATGCTGCTTTTGTCGGGGCGCTTTTGGTATCAATAATAAACTGGTTGCTCAAGAAAGTTTTCCATTACGACATTTAATCTATGTTTTCTATTGAATATATACAAAATTTAGCCGCATCTCATGCTGAAATTATTTACGCTCTAATTGTTCTGGGTGTTTTTCTAGAAGGAGAGATTGTAGTTATCTTGGCGGGTATTTTTACTTATCTCGGATCTATTAATATATACCTCGCTTTTCTCGCAACTTTTGCTGGAGGTGTCACTAAGTCTGTTGTCGGTTATAGTCTTGGGTATTTTTTGCAGAAGAATTTTTCTAGCAATAAAATAATCCAGCAAGTAGAAGGTAAGATACATATCTTCTTCCCTAATTTCTTAAAGAGTCCGTTTAGGTCAGTTTTTACGTCGCGATTTCTGATCTTGGGAATATATTGGTTTACTTTAATTTATTCAGGGTATAAAAAGATTAAATTAAAAACTTTTATTTGGGCAGAATCAACATCCCTTGTGAGCTGGTCTGTCATTATGTTTATACTCGGATTTTTCTTTAGTCATACGGCATTGCTAATAAGTAAAGATATTCGAAATTTTGTTATAATTATACTAGCGTTTTTCGTAGCCTTTTTGGTTCTAGAGAAAATGATAACTTTATTTGTCGAACTATTTGGAATTAATGTTTGCTCAAAAAATAAAAATGAATCTATTTAAAAGAAGAAAAATTTTAGTAACTCACCCCGGGACATTTCACACAGATGATCTTTTTGCTACGGCCGTACTAGACATATTGCATGATGGTCATATTAAAATCATTCGCACCTCTGAAAAAGAATATATTGATAAGGCTGACTATGTCTATGACATAGGAGGTGTTTATAATAAAGAAAAAAATCGATTTGACCATCATCAAAAAGATGGCCCCGTCAGAGACAATGGTATACCATACGCCTCGCTCGGCTTGGTGTGGGAAAAATTTGGCGAAGAAATTTGCGGAAGTAAAGAGGTATCTAGTTTGATTGAAAAGAAAATAATTCTTCCTATAGATGCAGAAGATAACGGGGTTGATTTATTTAAGACTAATTATGTCGGGGTTTTTCCATATGCAGTTGGGGATATTTTTAAATCAGAAATCCCAACTTGGACAGAAGACATAGACGAGATAGATCGTATTTTTAACAAACAAGTTCAAAAAGTAGTTACACTTTTAAGAAGAGAAATTAAAATTGCTAAAGATGATTTGGATGGAATCAAGGTAATTAAAAATGCATATGACAGTAGTGAAGACAAAAGAATTATAAAATTAAATTTTAATCTGCCTAGATATTTATATCAAGATACGCTTGCTAAATTGCGAGAGCCTCTTTATGTCATAATTCCAGACAGACGAGATGGAAAATGGAAAGTCGAAGCAATTAGACAAGATTTGAATACAAAAGCCAGTAGAAAATCTTTTCCTGAAAGCTGGAGAGGAGAGACAGATATTGAAAAATTAAAAGAAGTTTCTGGGGTGGATGATATAATCTTTTGTCATAGAAATGGATTTTTGGCTGGTGTTAAAACACTAGAAGGCGCGATAGCGCTTGCAGAAAAGGCGCTTATAGCGTAGATTAAAAGACAGAGAGGCAAAACTAAATTTTTATTCGCTTATCCCTCTCCGCTCGTTCCTCGCTTCGGCACGCCCACACCTACTCATAAAAATTTAGTTTTGCCTCTCTGTCTAAGAACACAATATATATGTTTATCGATGAAATAAAATTTTATGCAAAAGCAGGCCGCGGTGGAGACGGGGTTGTTCGTTGGCGACGAGAAAAATTTATAGACAAAGGTGGTCCGAATGGGGGAGATGGTGGACGTGGAGGAGATGTCTATGCTTTAGCTGTAGCTGATATTCATCTATTGTCTAAATATAAACATAAAAAAGCTTTTGAAGCTGAGGCAGGAGAAAGTGGTGGTGGTGGAAGTCGTCATGGTAAAGACGGAAAAGATTTAATTATCGAATTGCCGATTGGTTCTGTTATAACTAATGTAGAAAACGGAGCGAGCGTTTCTCTTGAAGAGGTTGGCCAAAAAGAACTTTTGCTAAAGGGTGGTGAAGGTGGATATGGTAATGAACACTACAAGAGCTCTACTAATGTAACTCCAAAAACTGCGAGCAAAGGATTGGCGGGTGAGAATGGTAACTTTAAAATTGAGTTGGAACTTTTTGCTGATGTCGGACTGGTCGGAATGCCCAATGCAGGGAAGTCGTCTTTACTAAATTCAATTACCAACGCTACTGCTAAAATTGGAAGCTATCAGTTTACAACGCTTGACCCTAATCTCGGGGATTTTTATGGATATACAATTGCAGACATACCAGGACTTATTGAAGGAGCGAGTGAAGGAAAAGGCCTTGGTGTAAAATTTTTGAAACACATAAAGAGAACAAAAATGATTGCACACTTGATCTCTCTTGAGAACGAGAATCCAATGAAAGTTTACAAACAAATTCGCAAGGAACTAGAGAACTATGATAAGACTCTTCTAGAAAAAGATGAAGTAATAATACTAACCAAGACTGATGTTTTGGATTTTAGTAGTCCGACTACTAAAAAAAGTTTTGAAAAAATTAAAAAAGAATTCGAGAAGCTTGGCAAGCCAGTCTTCACTCTCACTCTATTTGATGATGAATCGATCAAGAGCTTCATGGACGGGCTTGTAAAAATATTGAGAAAATAATATAGTATAAAAAGTTAACAGATGTCTTGTTGTGCTGTCTTGGCAGGTAACAGAATATAATGTTTGTAGGTTGTTTGGTTGGATAAAAGTAAATAATTTGCCCTGTTAGCTCAGTTGGTAGAGCAGCTCCCTCTTAAGGAGATGGT
>CAZBHU010000029.1:0-6452 GCA_964492035.1 uncultured Candidatus Saccharibacteria bacterium | reverse complement strand
GTTTCAGCTTCTTGTGCGTCCGGTTCTTCTTGGAACGGTAGTTATTGTACCGTGGAAATAATAGAAGAAAACGATTGCTCGGTGACTTCATTTAAAGCTAGCCCGTCATCAATAGAAAAAGGAGACCCTTCAATAATTTCGTGGACAACTTCTAATTGTTCTACAATTTCTATTAGCGGAATTGGATCATATGGATTAGGTAAAAATAGCTCACAAGTTGTTTGGCCAACAAGCACTAAGACTTATACCATAACAGCAGTTGGCAGCAATGGATCTACAAGTTCTCGAACTACAACTGTTTATGTTGGTGAACAATCAAACAATAACGAATGCCGAATAGATGTTTTTAGCGCATCGGACACAAGTATTAATGACGGTGATTCAATAAAATTAAGATGGAATACTACTGGTTGTGATCGTGTAAAAATTTCAAATATTGGTAACGTTGATGAAGACGGTTCAAAAACTGTTAAACCAGATGAAGACATTACCTATACCTTAACGGCTTATAATATTAACGGTGATTCAATAAAAGATACTGTTCGTATTTATGTTGATGGAGATAATGATGACAATGAAGAGGGTAGTTGTAAGATCGATAGTTTTAAGACAAGCGATTCTTACATAGACCAAGGAGAACTTTCTAAGTTAACATGGAGAACTACAGACTGTAAAAATGTCACTATTTCTAATATTGGAAGAGTGCCAGAAGATGGTAGTGAAATAGTTTATCCTTATACAACGACAACGTTTATTTTGAAAGCTTATGGTGATAACAATAATGATACAGAGACACTAAAGATTAATGTTGGAAATGACTATGTTTATGAATACAACACAAACGTAGTTACTACAGTGGCAACTAATATTACTCAAAATAGCGCATCTTTAAATGGTTTATTGACTAACACCAGTTCAAATGCTCAAGATGTTTATTTTGAATATGGAACAACTGTAAATATGGCTAACCAAACAAATGTTAAGACTATTTCAGGAAGTGCAAATTTTACCGAGTATGTTTCAGGATTAACTCCGAATACGATTTATTTCTTCCAAGCTGTATCAAGTGGCAAGAATGGAGTTTCTCGAGGTGCGATCGAAGTTTTCAGAACACCTGGCTATACTGTCGTAACCCCAGTCACAAGTGGAGGTTCTACAAATACAGTAACCAGAGTTGTACAAGGAACCACAGTTGCAGGCTCAGCTTCTCCTGTTATGCTTGAAATTGAAAATAAATATCAAACATTAAGCAGAGGAGATTTTATCGAATATGCAGTTTATTACAAGAATATAAGTCGATCTACTTTGATTGACCCGATGGTTCAAGTATATATTCCAGAAGGAATCACTGTAACCAATGCTTCTGCGGGTACTTATTCTAAAGACGACAGAATTTTGTCTGTCCCAATCGAAGACTTAAGACCACAAGAAGAAGGTATTATTTATCTCCAAGCAAAAGTAGACTCTATTGACTCTACAAGAGCTCAGATTGTAACAACTGCAATTTTGGTTTACACCAATCCAAATGGAGCACAAGAGAATGCAATGGCTTATGTCTTAAATAACCCAGGTGATGCTTCTTCAAATCTTTTAGGTGCATCAGCTTTTCAAGGAGGATTCCTTGGTTTAAGTTTAGCCGGATGGTTGTTCTTGGTTCTATTAATCTTACTAATTGTTTTGATTGCTAGAACTTATTACAACAAAGAACCTAATAAATAAAAAAAGTTAACATACCCCGACTTTGGTCGGGGTATGTTAATATATAGTGGTATGAAGATAAAAATTCACAAAAAGGATATAAACAAAGTAGCTAAAGAATTATTAAAAAAGGTTTCAAGGATTAAAACGAATAAAGCTAGAATAATAGCAATGTCTGGAGATCTTGGCGCTGGTAAAACTACTCTAACTCAAGAAATTTCAAAAGAATTAGGTGTAAAAAAATCTGTTGTTTCGCCGACTTTTGTCATTATGAAAATATACAAAACTAACCCCACACAAGATTATCTTAAGAGTATCAAAAAGTTGATACATATCGATGCTTATCGACTAGAAGGATCAAAAGAGCTCGAAAAGATTGGTTGGAGTGATTTGTATAATGATAAAGATAATTTAATTATTATCGAATGGCCAGAAAATGTAAAAGATTGCTTGGGTGACAAAAGTCATTTTGTTTATTTAAGCCACTTCGACGAAAAAACTCGTATTTTTGAATTCTAATAAAAACCAATTATATCTTATTTTTTATGGTATAATTACCACATGTTAAAATCTCAGGTTCAAAATAAGAAAAAGATAGTCTTGCTTGATTCGCATGCTATTATCCATCGTGCTTACCATGCTTTACCCGATTTTAATAATTCACTAGGAGAGCCAACTGGCGCAATTTACGGACTAGCCACAATGCTTTTTAAAATTATCACAGAGCTTAAGCCGGATTATATTTTTGCCTGTTTTGATTTACCTAAAAAAACTTTCCGACACGAGGCTTATGATGGATATAAGGCTGGGCGAGCTAAAGCTGATGACGCTCTCATTTCTCAGTTTTCTAGAGCCCGAGATTTTTTTAAGGCGCTCTCAATTCCTATATATGAATCTGCTGGATTTGAAGCTGACGATTTATTGGGAACAATCACTGAACAATTAAAAGGACAAAAAGAAGAGTACGAAATTATAATTGCCTCTGGAGATATGGATACACTTCAGCTTGTCAAAAAAGATTTTGTTTTTGTCTATACTCTTAAAAAGGGAATAAACGACACAATCTTATATGATGAGAAAAAAGTTGTGGAAAGATTTGGTTTTTCTCCGTCTAGCTTGCCAGATTACAAGGGATTAAGAGGTGATCCATCAGATAATATTATTGGAATTAAAGGCATCGGAGAGAAAACTGCTTCCGTCTTAATCTCTAAATATAAAACAATAGAAAATCTTTATAAGGCAATCAAAAAAAATGAAAAAGATTTAAAAGATATTGGAATTACGGATAGAGTTATAAGACTCTTAAAAGAAGGAGAAGAAGAGGCTATTTTTTCTAAAACATTGGCAACTATTCGCCTAGATGCTCCTATTAAAATAGTTATTCCTAAAAAAGTCTGGCGAGAGGAAGTAGATCCAGAAAAAACTGCCAATCTTTTTAGAGAGCTAGAGTTTAAGACATTACAATCAAGATTCTTAAAACTTTTTGAAGATTCTAAAAGTATTGTTGTAGAAGCGACAAAAGATGAAAAATTAAGTTATGAACAAATAGAAAAAGCAAAAATTGCTTTTTGGCTTTTAAATTCTGAAAGAACTAATCCGGAAATTGATGACATTATTCACTATAATGGCAGTCGAAATTTTGAAGAAGCCCTGACTCGACTTGAAGAAGATATAAAAAGAGAACAGTTAGATTTTATTTATCGAAATATAGAAATTCCAATTATTCCGATTATTAAAAAAATGGAAACAAATGGAATTTTGATTGATTTAAAATATTTTAAAAAAATTAGTGAAGAATACCACAAAGATTTAAACTTAATAGAAAAAAAGATTTTTGAATTAGCAGATCAAGAGTTTAATATCAATTCACCAAAACAAATAGGGGAGATTATTTTTGGCAAATTAGGCTTATCTACTAAGGGGATTAAGAAAAGCGCAGGAGGATCAATTTCAACCAGAGAAAGTGAATTGGAAAAATTAAATGGGCTACATCCGATTATTGGAGAAATATTAAAACATAGAGAATTACAAAAATTACTATCGACATATATTGATCCAATTCCAGGACTAGTAGGCGATGATGGCCGATTACACGCTAGCTTTATCCAGACAGGTACTACGACAGGCAGATTTGCTTCAAATAATCCAAACCTTCAAAACATTCCCACTCGTTCTTTACGCGGAAAGAGCATTCGAAATGCTTTCGTTGCTAAAAAAAATCATGTTTTAGTTTCTTTTGACTATTCTCAAATCGAGCTTCGTATTGCGGCTTTATTGTCTCAAGATTCTTATTTTATTAAATCATTTAGAGAGGGAAAAGATATTCACCAGGCTGTTGCAATGAAAGTTTTTAATGTTGATGAAAATGGATTAAATAGTGAAATGAGAAGAAGGGCAAAGATTATTAACTTTGGTATTTTGTATGGTATGGGTGTAAATGCTCTTAGGCAGAATCTTTTAACAGAGGATGAATCAACCGGTAGTAAAATAGAAGTTTCAAGACAAGAAGCTCAAACTTTTTATGATAATTATTTTGCTGAATTTCCTCAGATAGCATCGTATCTTGAAAGTATTAAAAATTTTGCAAAAAAATATGGTTATACACAAACGCTTTTTGGAAGAAAAAGATATTTTCCTTTAATCAAATCACCTCTTCCTTTCATTAGGGCTACAGCAGAGAGAATGGCTATCAACGCTCCGATTCAAGGAACAGCAACAGCTGACATTATTAAACTAGGAATGAAAAAAGCAGAAGATTCCCTAATAGATAATAATCTTTTAGACAAGGCTAATATTATTCTTCAGGTTCACGACGAGTTGATATATGAAGTAATGGAAGGTTATGAAAATGAAGTTGCTAATATAATAAAATCATCACTAGAAAACATTATTCCACCAGATTTTTTAGTAGGGAAAGAATCTGTTCCTTTGGTTGTTTCGGTTTCAATAGGTAAAACTTGGGGGGATTTAAAATAGTGGAAAAAATATTTTTTAGGTGATAACATATAACTTATAATGGAAAAAATTGAACAAAATAAAATAGAGGCAAAAGACACAAGATCTGGGGTTGTCCACGTTGTTCTTGTTTATGTTTATACGATTTTTTTTGTTTCAATTATTTTGGGTATTTCTTTTGATCTAATTTTTAAGTTGGATCTTTTGGCAAACTTCGAACATTCGTATTTTGGTTTAGTTATTATAATTTTTGGCACAATGTTAATATACCTAGCCCAAGAAGCCTCTTCTCGGTCTAGTAAAATAAGAACAGAAGAAAATAGTGTTGATGGATTTGCTTTTGGTCCATATAAACACTTCAGACATCCAACTTACTTAGGCGTGTTTTTGATGGTTCTTGGTTTTGGAATAATCATTAAATCCGCATTTTCTATTTTGTTTATTTTGATTACTTATTTAATAGTTAAGCTAGTTTTTGTAAAAAAAGAAGAAAGAATTTTAGAAAAAAAGTACGGCCAAATTTATTTAGACTACAAAAAGAAAGTTAAAATGTAATATGATCTACGTTCTAATTGGGAATGATTTTAAAAAGAAAAGCGCCTATGTAGAAAAAATAAGCAAAGGGGCTCTTGTTTTTATTTTGGAAGAAAATGATCTTTCTAAAGAAAGTGTTCTTTTTCACACCGCAAGTACAAGTTTGTTTGGGGAAAAAACCGTTGTGTTACTTGATGATTTTTTAAAAACAGGAATTATTTTCTCAAAAAAAGAGATTGAAGAAATGTCCAACTCTAATAATGTTTTTGTTTTTTTGGAAGAGAAGTTGCTGGTTTCAGAACTTAATAAATTTAAAAAAAATGCCACGATTGAAGAGTTTGCCTTAAAGGAAAAATCAACTAAAAACAAAAGCGATGATAATTTTGTAATTGCCGATAATTTTGCTAGGAGAAATAAATTTGGGACTTGGTTATTGTTTAAAAATGCCATAGGGAGAGGAGCATCACCAGAAGAAATTTCCGGCATGTTATTTTGGAAAAACAAAATGATGATTCTTTCTTCTACGAAATATTTTACACAAGAAGAATTGAAAATTATATCAAGTAATCTTGTAAAGTTGCACCACGAGGCTCATTTGGGCAAGAAGGATTTTGTGGTAGGGTTAGAACAACTTGTCTTAACTTCGTTAGAGAAAAATAAATAAAAAGAAAAGGCCTAGGAGTCAGCCCTCAATTTTTTGAGAAATGGCTCCTAAGCCTTTGCTTAATTTTAATGAAAGAACATGTCCGTTTGGACAAATATATAATGAACTGTTTTTGTACTTATCTTTTATGATAATATGTTTTACCCTATTCGTCGGGTGAACGTATAAAAGATTTATTACAAATTACTCTTATATATATTATATAACATGCACTAAATTTGCGCAAGTGATTCATTAGATTGTTTTACGAATATTGATTTTTGTTATAAATTGTGATAATTTATAAAGGTTAATTGTTTTTTGTTTCAGTTATTCACTTGTAGCTGTTTTGGTAGGCCCAAAGCTTCTACGTGACACAAATGTTGTTTAAAGTCTTGTTTCTATTATCCGCTCGTAGCTCAGTCGGTAGAGCAGCTCCCTTTTAAGGAGATGGTCGTAGGTTCGATTCCTACCGAGCGGACCACGTTAAGAAAAATCCTCCCTGCGGAGGATTTTTTAGTGGTCCGAGGCGCAGTGATGTTTTGTCAGCAGACAAAACCACGAGCCGGGGTCGCGAGCACTTACATATTTTGCGAATACTTGGAGCAAAATATTTAGTGAC
>CAZBHU010000028.1:0-6593 GCA_964492035.1 uncultured Candidatus Saccharibacteria bacterium | reverse complement strand
TTTTTACTGGTTCGGATTTAAATAAGCTTAATTTATTAAAACTTAAATTGAGCATAGAAATATTATATCATGATTTAAATTTTTGCAGGGTATCAAAAAATAAACCTTATTTTATAAGATTAAAAATTTTGGGGTGCCTACAGAGATTCGAACTCTGACTGAGAGTTCCACAAACTCTAGTGCTAACCATTACACTATAGGCACCATAAAACCACTTTTGTGGTTCTCTATTTATACCAAAAAAAGCTTAAAAAATCTAGACCCCCGTAGTTATAGGTTTTTCTTCTGTCTTTTGTTCACAACTAACCCCTGAAGGAAGGACTGATATTTCAATGTCAGCACCCTTACTGTCAATACAGTAAAAAGTATCATAAGACTCAGAAGTGGCAATATTGTCATAATTATCTACTAAAGGAATAGCGAGAGACCAGTCTGTCGTAGTTGAATAACAAGAACCCATCCCTTTGGTTAAGCCTAGGGTGTAATTTAAGAATGAAGAAATTTCACTAACTGGAAGCACCGCTGTTTTAGCATGACCGGTTGGAGAAAACAGAGATCCTGATACAGGGCTCATGCAACTTCCCTTTAAATTTGATTTAACCCCAAATTTTTTCTCTACTTTTTGCAAGTTGTTGGCAAGGTTTGTGAATTCTCTTACTTTGTTTTTAACATTTTCTATCTTTGTATTTTTCACAAATTCTTCTATCCCAGTATAATCTGTAGGAATTAAAATTGCCTCCTCTTTATTAAAATCAAAATAAGTAACCTTCAAAGATACTGACATTGTATTGTTGCCAACGCTTTTATCTTCAAATCCTAAAATTTTTGTCATCGGTATTTCTAGAACCACACTGTATTGGTATATAGTATTATCACCTTTTCCAATCCAAACATCAAAAGAAGAGACATTCGATGATCCTATCAATAGGCCCACATTCTCTTTATCTATCTCACTCAAATCATTAGAAAATATTTCTGTTGTTTTTGTTAATAAATTTTTAAATAACTCCTTGTCTGGATTAATACTGTAATGATTCGTCTCTACCCCCTTAATTAATTCTTGCCCTCTTTTTGTAATCTGAACTTTTTGTATCAAATTATCATAATCTCCTAACATGCTCTGATCAACGTAAGAAGAAATTCCACCAGATAATAATTTATATAGGTTAAGCTTGCTTAAAACTTTTTCAGTCTTTGGACCAAAAAGTGACGGGACTAGATAAAATTCTTGTTCATTAATTTTTACAGAACCAAACAATGGAGCTGATTCTTTTAAAATGTTTGATAAATCTGGAAAATTTAGATAAAGATATTCACCATCATTGTGTATTCTTGCATTTATAATATCCTGGAAAATTGACCCTTTTACCACAACCGTATTGTCAGAAGCTAAATAATTTTCCTTTCGCGCAACTGTCGATGTTGAATTTAAAACTAAATTATCTTTATCAAGAGACGACACAGCCTCTCCGGTCAAAAGACCTGCTGAAATATTGGCAAATGAAGGAGTCGCAATTTCAAGAGTCGTCTCTGTCTTGTAGAAATTAAGAGAATTTAAAATTTTTGAATTGTTTAAAATTAGACTTCTAGGGTCTTTATTAATAAAAGGAATATTAATATTCTCAAGATTAATTTTGTTTGTAGCAAAAGCCCAAGTGACACCTCCGACCAGAATAGCAGCCCCCAAAATAATTGCTATTAATTTCAGCAAGCGCTTATTTATAGATTTTTTCACCAAAGGAGTGTTGGCTTTTTCTTTTTCTCTCTGACTTAAAGCATTCAAAACATCTTTGGGGTAAGTTGATAGTGGCGCAATCTTTGGTAGGGTTTCAATCTTATAACTCTTATACTCTTCTTCTTTTTCAATCAACTTACTTTGAGTAATTTCTGGTAACTCCTGATTTTGAACAACAATATCGTTCTCCTCTTCTTCATCTGGAGCTTCTATTTCTTTTACTGGAATATTTTTAGGCAACCAAACCTTGCTTGTATCTTTAGGCGGAGTTATTGCATTAGCACTCAAAATTGGCTCTACTAATGAGTCTTCTGATTTTTCGACAATAATATTTTTTATTTCTAATTTTTCGTTTTCTTTTCCACTGTCTAAGTCTGGACTTGAAATATTTTCAGGTGTAAATATTGGTTGTGTTGTTGCTTCTTCTGCCACAGGCCCTGTTTCAATTTCAGGAATAGCTTCTGTGGTCGGCACTAATACTGGATCATTGGTGGGGGTAAAAGAAGTTTCGGTAATTATATTTTTATTTTCAATTTCTGAACTCTGTGTATTAATATTGTTATTCAAAGTTGGAATAAAATCATTAATTTCACTTGGCATTTCAACAAGCTCGGCGATATTTTTTACTTCTTCTGTTTCAGACAAAGAATCAGGAGTGGTTTGGGGCTCTTCTTTGTTAGAAACAACTTCATCTGTTAGAGTTTCTGCTTCGACTTGTTTTTCTTCAAAACCTTGAAACTTGAAACCCTGATCAAAGTCAATATTATTATTTGCAAAACTTATCGAATCATCTTTTTGAGGTTCTATAACTTCTTTCTTTTTAACACCCGCAGGAATTTCTTTTTTAGCTAACGGTTCTGCGTCTAAGTCTATCGGCTCTCTATATCTATCTGCAAGAGACATGTTCTCTCGATCAAACTCTTCATCGTTTTCAGTCTCTTTTTTATTGTTTTCTGAATAAAGCCTATTTTCTCTTTCTCTAATTTCTGCTACCTTATCAAAACCTTCATTGATATCTTCAATATGCCAACCAGTTGTAGCCAGTTTAACTAAAATTAAATCTCTAGAAATATTATTATCTTGTTGTTTCCTTATGTATGAAATAAGATCAGCTGTAATCATGGTTTTATTATATCATCACTGAAATGATTTAGTAAACAAAAAAACTACTAAAACTGGTAAACATATAATTCTCGTCCTAATTTATATTTATTCCTTTTTAAATCTATTTTTTCTATCGGCTCTTTTTTGCTAAAACTAAAAGAAAGAGAGACCATACGAGTTCCCCGGGGTAGCTCTTTCTCAAACTTAGGAAGTAATTTATCCATTATACCTGATGACAAATATGTGAATACATGCGTGGCATCGCGCAAGTCTTGTTTGAAAAAATTACCATTAATAATTTTTACATTTTTTTTCTGCTCTTTTCCAGAAAAAAATAGTCTTATTCTGGCTAAAAACAAAGGGTACGGATTATTTTCTAGTCCGATACATTTTATATTCGAATTATTCTTAAAGAGGTAAAAAACAACTTGCCCATTTCCACAACCCAAATCATATACAATACTATCTTCCCTAAGATTCATTGCTTTTGATATTTCTTCTAAAACTGATTTGGGGGTTGGAACAAAAGGAACTTTATTTTTTATTCCAAATATCATGTTGGTAAAAAAAATAATTTGATAAAACAAAATTAATAATAGAAAAATAAGCAAACCAACATATGTTAAAACTTGCAACATAAGAACATTATATACCTTATATTTATTTTTGTAATACTTATGTGCACGAGAGAAGATTTGAACTTCCACACCCTTGCGGGCTCTACCACCTCAAGGTAGCGCGTCTACCAGTTTCGCCACTCGTGCATTTGCCCTTAGAGTATATATTATTAAAAAAAATTTTCAATAATAAAACCCCTAATTTTAATCAGGGGTTTTATTATTTTATTCTTCTGTACTAGTTGTTTCTTCTTCTGAGGATTTTTGTATTTTTGCGATTGTAATACTCTTTAGTCTCTTCTTAACCTCCTTGACGGCTTTTGTTCTAATTGAATATAATTTACTTTTACCGGTTTTTGCTTTCTTTAGTATTTCAATCTTACCTATGTTAGGAGAAAATAGTGGAAAAATTTTTTCTACACCAACTCCCATTGAAACCTTACGAACAGTAAAAGTGGCTCCTGGTTCTTTTCCGTGCTTTCTACAAAGAACAAGGCCTTCAAAAGCTTGCAGACGAGTCTTTCCTTTTTCTATAATTTTACTCCAGACGCGAACTGTATCCCCAGACTTAAAATCAAGGTTTTTTCGCTCGTTTAACTCTACTGGTGTAAATTTTGACTTTGTTATTTCCATGGGCTCTACTTTATCATATAAAGAGGTTTTATGCAATCCCTTATTTTATTCTAAATTAAAAGATTTAATCACTTTTTTGAAATCATTTGGAAGTGGGGATTCAACAGTTTTTTGTTCTCCATTTTGCAACAAAAACGTTACAGAGTAAGCATGGAGAGCAAGTCGATTCATACCTAAGGCTTTTTCTCTCACCCCAGCATATATAGGGTCCGAAACAACAGGATGATTTATGTATCTCATGTGAACACGAATTTGATGAGTTCTTCCTGTTTTAGGATAAACTTCTATGTAAGTAAACTGGTGTTCTTGTTTATTTTCTAAACTGTCAGTATCTGTGTCAGAAAACTTTTTTAAAATTATATATTCTGTGGTGGCTTCCCGAATTGGTTCTTTTGCCCCTCTGCCCGCAGTATACGCTCTAATATCATTTGAGGAACGCCCAATCGGAGCATTTATAATACCCCTCTTACCTGTTGCCAAAGAAGCCTTCGGGTCTGTAACAAAACCATACACAAAAGCTCTGTAAGCTTTCTTAATTTTATGATTTTGAAATTGTTCTTTTAAAAATAAAAATGTTTTTGGGTTTTTGGCCACAAGTAAAGCTCCCGATGTTTCTTTATCTAAACGATGAACTATTCCTGGGCGGGAAATTTTTATTTGTTCACCTTTATATTCAATCTCCATAGGTTCCCCTACGTTTTCTAATTTAGGATAGTTTTCTAAAATCCAATCAGCAACAGTTTTTTCTTTTTTATTTTTACCATCAGAATGAACAGCAATTCCTGCTGGCTTATCTAAAACCATCAAATCCTTGTCTTCATATAAAATATTTATTTTCATTGTGCCCCCGCGAGGAATCGAACCTCGAATAACGGCTTAGAAGTCCGCAGTTATATCCATTTAACTACAGGGGCGTTTTGGAATGTGCGCGGTAAGAGACTTGAACTCCTGACCTTCCCGGTGTAAACGGGTTGCTCTACCAACTGAGCTAACCGCGCATTTTAATAACCTATATACTTTTAAACAACAGCTTGTGTCTTGTCACGGGTCGCTACAACTTAGCTAACCGCGCATTTTAATAACCTATATACTTTTAAACAACAGCTTGTGTCTTGTCACGGGTCGCTACAACTGAGCCAGCCGTGCATGTTTATTTAAAACATTTTAAATACCCCCCTACTCAACAAAACAAATATATCATATTCTGGATAAAATTCAAGCTAAATTACCCAGCTTGTTTTTTTAAATTTATCAGTCAAAAGCTTCTGCGTTGGACTCGAAAAAATAAAAACCACTACGTGAGTTTTATTTTTTTCTATATTCTTTTATAACTTTAATCAAAATCGGAACAACTGAGATAAAGATAATCAATAATGCTATCGGTAAAATATATTTATCGGGGTCAGGTATTAATCTACCAAGAAAATATCCCAGTAGAGACATCCCTCCCACCCAAATTATCCCGCCAAAAATATTGTATGAGATAAAAGTTAAATAATGCATCTTCCCTATTCCAGCAACTATTGGTGCAAAGGTTCTAATTATTGGCACAAAGCGAGCTATTATAATAGTAGACTTACCATGTTTTTCATAAAATTCCTCTGCGTCATACAATCTTTGTTTTTTAAAAAAGAAGCCAGAATCTTTTTCAAATAATTTTCTGCCATATTTCTTACCTGACCAATACCCAACAGAATCACCTAAAATAGCAGCGATAATTCCGCCTATGATTAGGACTTCTAAGCTTATAAAACCTTGTGATGCAAAAATTCCAGCTGTAAACAAGAGCGAATCTCCAGGTAGAAAAAATCCGAAAAACAGACCGGTCTCAGCAAAAATTATCAGAATTATTCCAATCACTCCTACAGCTTTAATAATTATTACGGGATCAAGCATAAAACTTAGTGTACTCTTGCTCCAGCGGATGCTTCAATTTCTGGTATTAGAAAAATTGGACGACCATCTTGCCCATCAACAGCTAGCAGCATTCCATTTGATTCAAATCCTTTTATTTTTCTTGGTTCTAAATTTACAATATAAAGCAATTGCCTACCAACTAGTTTTTCATAATCAGGATAATATTCATGAAGCCCAGAAACTATTTGCCTTAATTTTTTATTTCCCTCTTCATCAATCTCTCCAAAATCAAGCTGAAAACAAAGAAGCTTATCGGTTTCAGGAATTTCTTTTACCTCTTTAATTGTACCAACCCTAATATCTAATTTTTTAAATTCTTCATAAGTTACATGTTCCATATAAGATAAATATACGACAAAAAACAATTAATGCAAAATTTTATTTTTATGCTAAACTAGAGCCAAGCAATATTTAAATGTAAATTAATATGGAAAAAGAAAAAATCGCAAGGTTTAGCTCTATTTTCCTTATTAATTTAGGGATTAAAGCGCTAATAGATTTTATTGTAGCCCCATTTTTGGTGGTTCAGTTTGATTACGCAACTTGTTTTTATTTGTTAATGTCTATCTATGTTTTAGTAGGAATTA
>CAZBHU010000027.1:0-6702 GCA_964492035.1 uncultured Candidatus Saccharibacteria bacterium | reverse complement strand
AGAAGGTGGAATTTCAAAATCATCTATGGGTATTTATGGCATAGGAACTCCAACGAGTTATATAGCGGGAGGAGGTAAATATATACTTTCAAAAAATGATAGCATCATAAACAAAATAAGGCTGTATGGAGTTATTGATGTTTTACCTGCGAATGTAGATATTGAAAATAATCCTGAAGATGAATTTAACGGACACGGGCTTTCTGATACATATCTTAAATATGAAAATAAAAGAATTTCAGCAGAAATCTTAACCATGCTTCACGGGCTCGAAGAAGATCCAATGCAAGACCCAAGTAAAATTTGTATTGATGAGCCAGAGATTACCATCTTAGATGAGATGATAGATCTTGCTTATAAAATTATGGATCCAATTCAAGAAACGGCTACGGGGGCTGTAAAATTATTTGTCGATAACCTCGTCGAGCCGACCCTGGGAACTCTTGCAAAAATGGGAAGGGGGTATATGAAATTTGTGAATGGATTGTTTGCCACTTCAGGCAATAGTTTGTCTCAGACAAATAAAGGTTTGGTTGAAACAGAAAGTAATGATGAAATCGACCAAGAAGAATTTGTTTACGATGAAGAACTTTTTGAAAGTGATAATCATCAAGAAGAAAATCAAAATAGCATAACAGGAGATTTAATTTTTGCTTTCGATGACAATGGGGAAGATGAAAATATAAAAAATGACAATGAATTAGATAGTAATATAAAAATTCCGTCTAGGCCACATAGTCACAATTCTCATAATCAAAATCAAGAAAATGATGACGGTGAAAATAATAATGAAGATGTTGGCTCGAATGATGATCAGAATGACGACACAACAAGTCCAGAAGAAAATGATGATTTGGATGATGATAATACTGAGGAAGACGAATCAGGTGACACTGATGATGAAACAGATGATACTGATGACGACGACATAAATGATAATACAAACAATCCACCAATAGTTCCCGGAGACACTGTGTCTCCGGTTATTTTTTTAAATGGTGAAGAGAATATGCGCATCTCTAATGGAAGTGAATACTTAGAAGCGGGAGCTACTGCAAATGACTATGTGGATGGAGCTGTAGAAGTAGAAATAATAGGAAGTGTTGATGCGACGACCAGCGGTATTTATACAATTACTTACAAAGCTGTCGATAAGGCTGGCAACCAAGCAACTAAAGAAAGAAAAGTAGAGGTGTATACCCCTTTGCCTGGATTTTTTGTTGATGAAAACACAGAGCTTCCAGCGGGAGAATATTTTTTCGAAAATGTTACGATTACGAATAACGCAACTCTCACACTTCTTTCTGATACGATTTCGACAACAAATAATTTTCGTGGAGTGAAAATAAATGCGACAAATTTAACGGTGGATTCAGGCTCGATGATATCAGCAGATAATCAGGGTTTTGTAATTGGGCCTGGAACGATGACAGATAATCGTTCTGGTGGAAGCTATGGGGGTAAAGGAGATACAGCAGAAGAGGGCTATGTTTATGGATCTGCGATTTATCCAAAAGATCTCGGAAGTGGAGGTGCGATTCTAAGAGAATATCACAAAGGAGGAGGAGCAATATGGTTAGAGATATCAGACACGATAACAAATAATGGAATAATTTCAGCCAATGGAGGGCAAAGTAGTAGCGGGGGAAGCGTGTATGTCAATACAAAAAATTTAGATGGCTCTGGGATTTTTAGAGCAAACGGTGGAGGACTAGCTTCTACTTCAATTTTCTATTTTCCAGGTGGTGGAGGGCGAACTGCTATTCACTATGACAATTCGTCTTTTACCGGAGATGTCGAAGCTAATTATGGAAGTGGTTATGTTGGTTATCCAAATCCAAATGTTGGGGAAGGGGGGACTGCGGGGTTGTTTGATAAGAAAAATAATATTTTATATATAGATAATGATTGGGAGTTTACTGTTGAAGATAGTCCGTTTGCTATAGATAAAATAGTTGTTAGTGGTATGGCAAAAGTTAGGTTTCAAGAAGATGCAGAAATAAATGTTGGGGAATTTATTGTAGACGAAAGCTCTGAATTAATTTTGACTGGAGAAGAAATAATGTCTATCAATAATTTAGAATTTCGCGATTCTTCTTGGGCAAGTATTCCGACGGAAAAAATTTTAAAAATTACTGCAGATAATTTGTTTATAGATGAGACTTCTAGAATTTCTGCAGAGTCTAAGGGTTCTATGTATGGACCTGGAACTCCTTTGTCGGAACATTGGAGCACAACTGGAGCCAGCTATGGTGGCAAAGGTGGAGGTGTTAACGCAAAAGATAAGTATGGAGATGAGAAAATTCCGCTTGATTTTGGTAGTGGAACAGAAGGTTTTAACGGAGGAGGAGTGGTTAGGTTGGAAATTGCAGAAGTCTTAGAAAACAATGGCACAATCACCGCAGATGGCTATTGGAGGAGAACTAGTGGTGGAAGTATTTACATAAAAACGAACACACTATCAGGTAATGGAAATATTTTTGCTAGGGGTGGAAATGGAATTTCTTGCGATAGCTGGGCTTGTAATATTGCTGGAGGAGGAGGCCGTATTGCTGTCTATTATCATGAAAATAATTTTATAGGAAATATCAGTGCGAATGCAGGAGACTTTTGTTGTTATGGATGTGCTCCTGGCGGTGAACACGGAACGGTATTTTTGGTTGATGAAGACACAGTTCCAATTAAAAGTTCCGAAAATAATATTTTGTCTTTTTCTTTTGAAGAACTTAACCCAGTGGTTGGCGGGTTAATAAATTCTGAAAGCAATGTCATTACTGCAACAGTCCCAGATGATACAAATATCACAGCTCTTGTTCCTACTATTACGATATCTTCTTTGGCCACTTTGGATAAAGCTTCTCTGTCCCCGCAGGATTTTTCTAATCCTGTGACATATACAGTGACTGCTGAAAATGGCCAGACTAAAACCTATACGGTTACGATTAAAAAAGAATCAGACTTGTCTATTCCGATTGACGACATAGATCCGGTAATTATTTCTTATTCTATGAATGCTACAACAGAAGATTTGGTTATAGATCCAGGAGATGAAAATGTTGTCATAGAAATGACTGCCAGTGAAAATATCGATTGGGTGTCGATTGAAATTGAAAAAATAGACAATACTTCAATTCGAAAATTATATTTATCTGGAGAAAATTGTGAAGACGGAACTAATCATTGCACTAAAATATGGCGGGGAGAATTGTCTGGGGCGGGGACTATTTTGGAAGAAGGGGATTATAGGGTTAATGTGCACATTAAAGACGGAGCAAATAACGAAACATTTTATGTTTTGCCGTCACTAATAAAAGTAATAAAAATTGACGATTCGCAATATGAAGAAATCATGATATAGTATAAATATATGAAAATGAAAGGATTTTTGAAGACATTAATAGGATTTAGTGTTGTTGTTATAATTTCCTTGATATTAATATCTTTTATTCCTGAAAGTTAAACAAGAGATATTTTTAAGAAGGGCCGCATCTAAAGATGCGGCCCTTCTGGTCTCGGTTTTGACAAAAAATTAATTTTTGGTAATATGTCAAAAGTAGCCGTAGAAAGTAGGCCGTCTTTAAAAAAGACAGAAGTCCTGCCCAGGTCGAAAATATTTTGCTTTATGCAAAATAGGACTACGACGGCCCAATAGGGCCTTTTATTTTTAAAAAAAAATTAGTTATGCCGATATCATTAAACAAGAAGAAAGAATTAGTTGCTAGTCTTGATGAGGCTTTGAAGAATTCTAATTCAGTAGTTTTTGTAAAGTTTGAAAAGTTACAAGTTGCTGATGCGAACGACCTTCGCCGAAAATTACAAGCTGATGAAGTTGGATATCAAGTATCAAAGAAAACTCTTCTTAAGAGAGCTCTATCTGCTCAAAAGATTGAAGGAGAGATGCCAGAAGTTCCAGGACAAATAGCTATCGCTTACAGTTCCGACTTATTAGCCGGAGCAAGAGGGGTTTATAATTTCTTAAAAGACCACAAAGAGAATATTAGTATTGTCGGAGGAGTCTTTGAAGGAAAATACAAAAACGCAGAAGAGATGATGTCGATTGCAACAATCCCACCAGTAGAAGTATTGAGAGGAATGTTTGTAAATCTTATCAACTCGCCGATACAAAGATTTGCTGTTGTGCTAGATCAAATTGCACAAGCAAAGTAAAAAATTATAAGAAGATAATTCAAACCCGACACAAATTATAAATGAAGACGAATGACACGAATTAAATTCGTAAATTCGCATGAATTCGTAGATTAGTGTCGCATTAATAAATTATATGGAAGACAAAAAAGTAGAAGTTCCTGCAAAATTCAAAGATATCGTTTCAAAGATTGAAGAGATGTCAGTACTTGATTTGCACGAATTGGTAAAAGTATTAGAAGAAAAATTTGGAGTTTCAGCTGCTGCTGTTGCAGTTGCTGGACCAGCAGCAGGTGCTGCTGTTGCCGAAGAAAAGTCAGCTTTCACAGTTGAACTTACAGAAGCAGGTGAACAAAAAATTGCAGTTATGAAAGTTGTTAAAGAAGTCTTGGGTCTAGGCTTGAAAGAAGCTAAGGATCTAGTAGACGGAGCCCCTGCTGTTCTTAAGGATGGTATGAAGAAAGAAGAAGCAGAAGAAATCAAAAAGAAGATTGAAGAAGCTGGAGGTAAAGTTACCCTCAAATAATTTTCAAAGTTATTTACTGTAACAATGCCCCGCAAGCATATGCTTGCGGGGCATTGTTTATTGGTGTAAAATAATATCTATGGATATTTTAGCTAAACTTTTTGGGGGACAGGCTCGCGTCCGAATCATGCGCTTGTTTGTGCTTAACAAAGAAAATCATTTTGAAATAGAAGAGATTATTTCTCGAACAAGAATTACAAAATCAAATGTAAGGAAAGAATTAAACTCGTTATCTGCGATGGGTTTTATAAAACAAAAGACCATTACAAAAGAAGGAAGTCGAGGTGCTAAGAAAAAAGTTCCTGCATGGTCCTTGGATTCTTATTTTAAATACCTTAAACAAGTCAGAGAAATACTTGTTGATCCTTCACTTTTAATTCAAGAAAACCTAGTTGAAAGATTTAAGCCAATTGGGAAAATTAAACTGATGATTGTATCTGGTGTATTTATCGGATCTACAAAAAGTCGCGCTGACCTTCTTTTGGTGGGAGACAAAATCAAGAAGAACGTTTTGCAACAAGTTATAAAAGGCTTAGAGGCAGAAGTAGGGAAGGAGCTTGATTACGTTGTTTTTGATTCTGAAGAATTTAAATATCGCCTAGATATGTACGACAAGCTCGTCTGTGATATCATTGAGCTACCACACGAAAAGCTAGTGGATGCTGGACAGTTATCCACATATATTTCTAAAAAATAGATAAATTTGGTATAATAATAGAGTACTCGGAAGGTCGAAACTTTATGGTACTTTATTATTTTTTTAGAAGTATAAAATATTTAATATGATATTATTACAAACTTGGGGTGAAGTATTTAGTCAAGCATTAATAGGAGCATGGTATGGCTTCATAGGATTTATTCCTAGCCTATTGGGAGCTATCATAATCTTTATAATTGGCTGGCTAGTTGCTTCTGTCCTAGGAAAAGCTTTTGACCAATTGGCATCTGCTGTGAAGTTAAATAAACTTTTTGAAAAGGCAGGAGCTGGAGAATTCTTAAAAAGAGCAGGCTTGAGATTAAATGTTAGTGGTTTCGTAGGGGGACTAGTAAAATGGTTCATCGTCATCGTGTTCTTGATGGCATCTCTAGAAATCATTGGTCTTACTCAAGTTAACGATTTCTTGCGAACAGCTGTTCTTTATTACTTACCAAAAATTATTGTTGCATCTTTGGTTTTGGTTATTGCAACCATCCTTGCTGATGCTCTACGAAGATTTGTTAAAGGTACAGCACAAGGAGCAAACATTCGTTCAGCAAATATGCTAGGTAGTATTTCTTACTATGCAATTTGGATTTTTGCATTCATTATTGCTTTGTCAGAATTGGGAATAGCTACAGCTTATATGCAAATTTTGTTCACAGGATTTATCGCTGCTTTAGCGGTTGCTCTCGGACTTTCATTTGGTCTAGGAGGAAAAGATTCAGCTGCAAAAATTTTGGACAGAATTTCAGACGATATGAAATAGAGTTTCACTATACTCACAAAGCCCCCGACCAAAGGTCGGGGGCTTTGTTTTTCCTTTAAAATATAAGCATTTTTAAGTTTAAAAATAGACTTAAAAAACAAAGAGATAAATGAAGGGATATACTCTTGACTTATTTTTTTTCTTAGTATAGAATACGAATCACGATGTTATTAATCAAGATTCAAATCAAAAAGCGGACAGAGTAAACCCTGATGGTTTTACCTTGACCGCGAAAGCGGTTTTTCTTTTGAAAAACGTCGTGATGATATTTGAAAACTGAATGCTGTTCTGACCCCCTGTTATCCTTTTTTTCAAAGGGTCTTTTAATTGGGTTGGAAACAGAATGTAATAATAAAGTTGATTTATTTAAGGAAGCGGTTCCTGAATAAATTAGCAAGTCTTTGTTTTTTCTGGAGAGATAAAAACAAAGATGGTTTTCATATTTCCTAATAGGATATATGAAGAGTATATGGTGGATGCCTAGACTAAAAAAGGCGATGAAAGACGCGGCATGGCGGCGATACGTTTCGGGGAGGTGCCTAGCAACCTTTGATCCGGAAATTT
>CAZBHU010000026.1:0-6786 GCA_964492035.1 uncultured Candidatus Saccharibacteria bacterium | reverse complement strand
AAACTAAATATATATGGAAAGAGATTATCCCTTAGAAAAAGTAAGAAATTTTGGAATTATCGCTCACATTGATGCGGGTAAGACCACCACAAGTGAAAGAGTTCTTTACTATACAGGAATGTCCCACAAAGTTGGGGAAGTTCATGACGGTGAAGCAACTACAGACTGGATGGAACAAGAGAGAGAAAGAGGTATCACAATCACTTCTGCGGCTGTTACTTGTTTCTGGACGCCAACATATGCAAATGGTGACAAGAACAAAAAGCATCGTTTTAATATTATTGATACCCCAGGACACATTGACTTCACAGTTGAAGTAAAGAGGTCGCTTCGCGTGCTAGACGGAGCAGTTGTTGTTTTCGATGGAGTAGCTGGAGTAGAACCACAATCAGAAACCAACTGGCGCTATGCTGATGAAGCTATGGTTCCTCGAATTTGTTTTATCAATAAGATGGATCGAACAGGTGCTTCTTTTGAACACTCATATAAAACAATTCTAGAAAGATTAAACAAGAACGCAGTTCGAATGCAAATTCCGATTGGAGCAGAAGATCATTTTGACGGAGTTGTTGACTTGTTAAAAATGAAAGCTTTCTATTTTGAAGGACCAATGGGGGATACTATAATAGAAAAAGAAATTCCAGAAGACCTTAAGGCTGATGCAGAAAAATATCACAGTGAACTGATCGAAAAGATTGTCGAACAAGATGATGCTTTGATGTCTGATTATTTAGAAGGTAAAATCCCCACAATTGATGTATTAAAAGCTACTATGCGAAAAGCTGTTATTGCAAACAAGATTTTTCCAGTATTTACAGGTACAGCTTTAAAAAATAGAGGAGTACCGCTTATTTTGGATGCAGTTGTTGATTATCTTCCAAGTCCTCTAGATATTCCAGCTATTAATGGAATCAATCCAGAAACTGGAGACGAAATGGAAAGACATGCATCTGACACAGAACCATTCTCAGCTCTTGCTTTCAAGGTTGCGACAGATCCATTCGTTGGGCAATTGATTTTCTTCCGTGTCTACTCAGGAACTCTTTCTGCCGGAAGTTATGTTTATAATCCAAGAACAAGAAACAAAGAAAGAATTGGACGAATTCTAAGAATGCATGCAAATGATAGAGAAGAAGTGAAGAAAGTTTTTGCTGGAGAAATTGCTGCTGCAGTTGGATTAAAAGATACGATTACTTCAGATACTCTATGTGACGAAACAAATCCAATCGAACTCTACAAGATTATTTTCCCAGAACCAGTTATTCAGCTTCGCGTAGAACCAAAGACAAAAGCAGACCAAGAAAAAATGGGTATGGCTCTAAATCGTCTTGCTCAAGAAGATCCAACATTCAGAGTTTCGACAGACAGTGAGACTAACGAAACAATTATTTCAGGAATGGGAGAACTTCATCTTGAAATCATCGTTGATCGTATGAAGAGAGAGTTTAGCGTGGAGACAAACGTTGGTAACCCCCAAGTTGCTTACAGAGAGACCATCATGGGTACAGCTGACGCAGAAGGTAAGTATATTAAACAATCAGGAGGACGCGGTAACTATGGTCACGTTAAGATTAAAGTTAAACCAATGGACTTTTCTGTTAAAGCAGAAGACCTTCCAAGAAATGTTAAGAGAGATAAAGAATTTGAATTTATCAACAATATCAAAGGAGGAGTTATTCCAATAGAATATATTCCTGCTTGTGAAAAAGGATTTAAAGAAGGTTTAGACAGAGGAATATTGGCAGGATTCAAAATGGTGAATGTTTCTGTGGACCTATGGGATGGTTCTTACCACGAAGTTGACTCCAACGAAATGGCTTTCAAGATTGCTGCTTCTATGGCCGTACAGGATGCATGTAGAGCTGCTAGACCAGTTATTCTAGAACCTATGATGAAAGTTGAGGTTGTTACCCCAGACAAATTCATGGGAGATGTAACCGGAAGCCTATCATCAAAGAGAGGAATAATCGAAGGTATGGAAGCAAGGGGAATGAATCAAGCTATCAAGGCAATTGTTCCTTTGTCAGAAATGTTCGGTTACATGACTTCACTTCGTTCTATGACAGAAGGGCGCGCTGGGTTCGTAATGGAATTTTTGAGATACGATGTAGTTCCTCAGAATGTTGCTACAGCTATTATTGAAAAAAGGAAATAAAATATAGATTAAAATCGCCCCGACTTTGGTCGGGGCGATTTTGGATAAAATCATATCGCAAAATTTTGTAAAAAATGATATAATATAAAGATATAAGTATTATTTTAAAAGTTATGAATAAATTAAAAGTTAAAACAGATATAGTGTTTCCTTTTGTTTTTGTTGGTGTAGTTGTAGCTTTGGTTGTATTTCTTTTGATTAAGAATAATGCGAAGCCTGAAGTCCTCATCACAGAAGATTTAAAAACAGAAGTAACAAATAATATCGAAACAAATAATATGGAAGAAAAAATTTCAAAAGCAGGTGATGTTTTAGTTATGAATTATACTGGTCGTCTAGAGAACGGTACTATTTTTGATTCAAATATTTTACCAGAATTTAATCATGTAACTCCTTTTGAGTTTACGCTAGGAGCAGGGCAGGTGATTCAAGGCTGGGACGAAGGATTACTTGGTATGAAAGTCGGAGAGAAAAAAACTCTAGTTATCCCGCCAGAAAAAGGCTATGGAGACAGGGCGGTTAGTGTTATTCCAGCAAACTCGACTCTCATTTTTGAGGTTGAACTTGTTGGTATAAAATAATCTATGGTAAAATTTAAATTATTTTTACACAAAAATATTAAAAGAAAGAGATTTTGGATAATTATTGCTGCGGTTCTTTTGATTGTTATTCCAATTATTTTAAGACCTGGAAAAAATGCTGAGAATACGACTACAGAAATAGTAAAAACTATAGATCTTAAAGAAACCATCCTTGCGACAGGGCAAGTTATTTCAAACACCGATCTTGAGTTGTCTTTTCGATCAAGTGGCATTGTTCGTGATATCAAAGTTAAAGTAGGAGATAAGGTTAAGAAGGGCGATATGATTTCGAGTTTAGATGGTGATAATGAAAAAGCTAGCCTTACAACAGCTCGAGGTGTTCTTCTCGCAGCGCAAGCCAGATATAAAAGGGTAGTAGAAGGAGCATCGAATGAAGAAATAAATCTTTCTCGTGTAGCCTTACAAAATGCCAAAATTGATTTAGAAAATACCAAAAAATCTCAAGAGATAGTTTTGCAAAATGCATATCATAATTTATTAAACTCAAACCCTGAAGCTGTTCCCAAAAACGGAGATGATGATTATACTGCTCCCATCATAAGTGGCAACTATTCTTTAGGTAAAGAAGGAATAATTAATCTTCGCCTTTATTCTAGCTCAGGTGGAGTTAGTTATGAGGCGACAGGTTTAACTTCAGGTACAGGTAATAGCAATACAATTACAGCTCAGCCAATAGGGAATTCTGGATTATTTATTAAGTTTCCAGAAAATTTTGGATTGAACGTTAAAGAATGGATTATTGAAATTCCAAATAAGAAGGCTTCAAATTATTTGACGAATTATAATGCTTATCAAGCCGCCTTGAAATCAAAAGATAGCATTATCGCAAGCGCAGAAGCGATGGTTGCTCAAAGACAAGCAGAATATGATTTAAAGATTGCTGGTGCTAGGGGTACAGATATTGAAATGGCTCAAGCTGAAGTTCTTCAAGCTGAAGGTAGTTACCAGCAAGCACAAGCGAGATACAACGATACCCTTATTACAGCTCCGGTTGACGGCACGATAACCAGCATTGATGTTAAGATAGGAGAATTAGCAACGCCCAATAAGAGAGCTTTCTTGTTAGAAGATGTGACCAATCTATATGTAGAAGCATTTATTAATGAAGCAAATGTTTCAATATTATCGAATGGCTTGCCTGTCGATATTACTTTTGACGCTTTTGGAACAGAGAAAATTTTTAATGGTAATCTTACTTTTATAGACCCAAGCTCTAGTTTAATATCCGGAGTAGTTAATTATAAAATTAAATCAACTCTACCAGAAGTAGAAGGCCTTAAGCCCGGGATGACGGCGAATATGACTATTAAAGCAAGAGAAAAATCAAATGTTTTAGTTGTCCCTACAAGATCTATTATCACCGATAAGTCTGGAGACAAGACAATTCGACTGATCACTAATTCCAAGAAAAAGAAATGGAAAGAAGTTAGTATTGAGACTGGAATGGAAGGGGATGGTGGTATGACAGAGATTATATCTGGACTAAAAGACGGTGATGAAGTAGTGGTTCTAATCAAAAAATAAAATGCTTATTGATTTAAAAAATATCGTCAAAAATTACGATAACGGCGGAGTAGTTACTCGTGTTTTACGTGAGGTTAGTTTGCAGGTGAAAGAGGGGGAGTTTATCGCAATCATGGGTCCGTCTGGTTCTGGTAAGTCGACACTCATGCACATCATTGGATTCTTAGATAGACAAACAAGTGGTAAATATTTTTTTGATGGACAAGATACAAAAGATTTTACAGATGATGAATTAGCTCATATTAGAAACGAAAGAATTGGTTTTGTTTTTCAGTCCTTTAATCTTTTACCTCGAACAACTGTTTTGGATAATGTTATTTTGCCTTTATTTTACAGTAAGACAAAAACAGACTTAGAAAAGAAGGCTAGAGAAGCTCTCGAGGCTGTTGGTTTGGGTGATAGGACTCATCATTTGAGTAATCAAATTTCTGGTGGACAGAAGCAACGAGTCGCGATAGCTAGGGCATTGATATGCGACCCCAAAGTTATTTTTGCTGATGAGCCGACAGGTAATCTTGATTCGAAAAGTGGAAGTACCGTTATGAATATATTGGAAGAACTAAACAATAATGGTCGCACGATCATTTTGGTGACTCATGACGAAGAAGTAGCCCTTCATGCTAAACGCATTGTGACTATCCGAGATGGAGAAATTGTTGGTGATGAAATAGTCCCCGAAGCCGCAAGGAAACACTCAGAAAAAATTGAAGAATAAAATATGAAAAATTTAGCGAGAGATATCAAGCTTACATTCAAAGGTTTACTTTCTAGAAAAGGAAGATCTTTTTTGACGGTTTTAGGAATTATTATCGGAGTCGCCGGTGTGATTACAATTATCTCTCTTGGTGCTGGAGCTCAGTCTCTTGTTTTAGGACAAATAGATAAACTCGGAACAAATCTTGTGGGTGTTTTGCCTGGAAAAAGTAATGAAAAAGGCCCGCCCGCTTCTGTTTTTGGAGTACAAATAAAAACTCTTTCGACTTATGACTTAGAAACAATTAGTGACAAAAAAAATGTTCCAAACGCAACAGCTGTTGCTCCTATTGTTAGGGGGAGTGTGACAGTTTCTTCTAACAAGGAAAGTGTAGATACTGTTTTTAATGCAACAAGTGGAGAATATCCATTAATCCAAAGTGCTCCGATGGAGAAGGGTTATTTTTTTAGCGAAGAAGAGGCTAGAGCTGGAGCAAATGTTGTAGTGTTGGGATCTGCTGTTGCCGAAGCTCTTTTCCCAAACGGCAATGAGCTTGGTCAGATTGTAAAAATAAAAATGAATAATAATAGCAACGGTATTCCTTTTCGAGTAATAGGTGTTCAAAAATCAATGGGTAATGTTGGTTTTCAAAATCAAGACGACCTCGTTCTTATTCCTTTTGTGATAGGTCAAAGACAGCTTCTCGGTATTGATTATGTTCAATTTATTCGTATCAAAGTAGACAAAGAAGAAAACATGCAAAAAGCGATGGGCGATATCTCTCGAGTTTTAAGAGAGAACCATCGAATAAAAGATCCGAACAATGATGATTTTGATGTTAGAAATTTATCAGATGCTCTAAAAATGATTACTAGCATTACGGATGTTCTTAGAATTTTTCTTGGCTTGATGGCTGGTATTTCTCTTGTTGTTGGGGGGATCGGGATTATGAATATTATGTTAGTCACCGTTTCAGAGCGCACAAAAGAGATTGGTCTCAGAAAAGCCATTGGGGCAACTAGTAAAAAAATAATGAATCAATTTCTTCTTGAGGCTGTTGTTATTACTTCAATCGGTGGAATTATTGGTATTGTAGCTGGTGTTGTTATTTCGTATTTGATTTCTCTCGGTGTGCGTTTTGCTGGTTATGATTGGGCATTTATTATTTCGCCGTTTGCTATCATCTTGGCAGTCTCTGTTTCTGTTCTTACTGGAATTATTTTTGGTCTTTATCCAGCAAAGAAGGCCTCAAAGTTAGATCCAATTGAAGCATTAAGATATGAATAATATTAAAAAAATAAAAAATTTAATACTTGGGAATCATTACCTAACTCAAGCGCTTAGGGGGGTTCGCTCGAGTCCTTCTAGAACTATTTTAACCACACTGGGCATAATGATTGGTATTGGAACTGTCGTCTTTGTCTTGTCAGCAGGAGAGGGTTTTAAAAGTTATATTAATGCTCAAGTCGAAGCCTTCGGCTCGAATTCTATTTTTGTGGAGACAGCTGTTCC
The DNA here is from genome assembly GCA_964492035.1 of uncultured Candidatus Saccharibacteria bacterium. Taxonomy (GTDB): domain Bacteria; phylum Patescibacteriota; class Minisyncoccia; order Phycocordibacterales; family UBA9973; genus UBA8515. The sequence goes on along the minus strand of CAZBHU010000026.1, from coordinate 299 downwards.
GACTACAACCAAAGCAAGATCAAATTCAAGTGGCTCGGCTTCAACTTCTTCTGCCGATGCCGTGTCTATCACGACTCTTAAATATCGCGATATTGAAGATTTAAAAAGATTACCGAATATTAGAAATGGTTATGGGGTAGCGATGTCTCAACAAGTAACTTCTTACAAAGATGTATCAAAAAATGCTTTTATTTTTGGTTCAGACTCTGCGCGTTTTGAAATAGAAAGCACTGTTATAGAAAACGGTCGCCCTTACACCAAAGAAGAAGATCGTTCTTTGGCACAAGTTGCGATACTAG
>CAZBHU010000025.1:0-6841 GCA_964492035.1 uncultured Candidatus Saccharibacteria bacterium | reverse complement strand
TATATAACAAAGGATATTCCAGTTAGTTATAAGCGCTAGCTTATCCTTTGTACCATTAGGTCCCTCTCGTGTTGGGGGGCCTTTTTTTATTTTTGATAATCTTTTAAAAAAGTATTTTTAAATTCAATAAACCTATCTTCTAAAATAGCCTGACGCATATCCCAAACAAGCTTATTTATAAAATAAACATTGTGAATTGTTGCCAAAGTAGCTCCCAACATTTCTTTTGCTCTAAATAAATGTGATAAATATGCTCTTGTGTAATTTTTACACGTAGTGCAATTGCAATCTTTTTCAATTGGACCAAAATCATTTTTAAATTTTTCATTTAGAATATTTATTTTTCCAAACCGAGTAAATATACTTCCATTTCTTGCTATTCGAGTTGGGCCAACACAGTCAAAAAGATCTACCCCATTTTCTACTCCCATGAATAAATCTTCTGGTTCTCCTATTCCTAAAAGATGTCTAGGCTTGTCTTCAGGCAATACTTCATTAACCCATCTTACCGCTTGAGACATATCTTCTTTGGCGAAAGATCCGCCTATCCCAAAACCATCAAATCCCATACCTTCTATTTGCATGCCCGATATTTCTTCTGCAGACTTCTTGCGAAGTTCTTCATTTCTTCCACCTTGAACAATGCCAAACAATGCTTGGGGTTTAGTTAATTCCATTTTATCTAATTTTTCTTTTTCTAAATCAAGATGTTTTTTCAAACTTCTCTTCGCCCACGCATGAGTACGGAATAAAGCTTCTTCTTGGTATTTTAAGTTTTCTACAGGAGAAGTACATTCATCAAAAGCAAAAATAATATCAGCCCCTAAATTATGCTGTATTTCAATTGATTTTTCGGGAGTTATATAATGCAAAGAACCATCAATGTGTGATCTAAAAGAAACACCATCATTGCCTACTGTTGCCAACCTTGGAACTCCATCATCTGCTGATGATCTTTCGGGGATTAATAAACTTGGATCATTAATAGAAACCACCTTAGATAATTCTTTTCCATAAGCCACCCCTAAAGAAAAAACCTGAAATCCCCCTGAATCAGTCATCATTGGTCCGCGCCAATTCATAAAATCATGTAGACCTCCAGCTTTTTTTATTAAATCATCTCCGGGTTGTAAATATAGATGATAAGTATTAGCCAAAACCACTTGTATGTTATTTTCTAGTAAATCTTCAGGTAAAACACTTTTAACTGTTGCTTTTGTCCCCACTACTACAAAAGATGGGGTTAGAATATCTCCATGTGGTGTACTAAAAACACCCACCCTTCCCAGTGAGTCTTTTAATTTTTTTTCTATTTTAAATTTAAAAGCCACCATTATTTTAATTTAACTTGAACCCATTTCAAGCTTTCAAAATTTACAGGAGAATTAAGTATTATTTTTTTAAATGGATCACCAGGACTAGATATAACATCAATCACTTTTGCAATAGCTAGAGAATGAAAACCAGGCAAATAAATTATGGTTCCATTTTCAATTGTTAGCTCTAATGGTATCACCGTCTCAAAATTTCCCCCTCCGCGACCAATCAATTCGACGCTAGCATTTATATTATTTATAAATCCTTCGGTTTTTATTCCTGGACCAGAAAACAATGTCACCAAAGAAGAATTACTATATGCCTCCGTAATTTTTCCCATTGGAATTTCACCATAAGCATAAACCATTTGCCCTATTTCCAATCCATCATTTTTGCCTATATCTATAATTAAAGTATCGTAAATTGATCGATTTGGTTTTGTTAAAACATTCCCTAAGACAAAATCGCCATCTTTAGGTATTCTATTTAAAATATTTTTTAACTCTAAGTTTTCTTTTTCAATAATTTCATAATCAACCATTTTTAATTTCAAAGACTGATTTTCTTCGATTAAAAAATTATTATCTCTAAATAAACTTTTCTTTGTATTAAAATAAAAACCAACCTCAGAAAAACCTTCAGAAATCCAATTACCAGTTTTTAAAATTGAACGACTTATAATGTTTAAAGGACCTCCAAGTATACCCCAAAAACCCAAAGAGGTTATCAAAAAAAACAAAACCAAAATTATTATATTTTGAATAATATTTTTATTTTTCCTTATTTTTTTTTTATCTTGGTACTTGAGCATCATCAGTATTCAACAAAACTTCTTTATAAGATTCAAAATCATCTAAAATAATTCCCGTACCCCGCGCAACTGCAGTCAGAGGGTCTTCTGCTGAATATACTGGTATTTTTAAAGCATTCCTGAGTAACACATCAAAACCCCTAATCAAAGCTCCCCCTCCCGATAAAACTAGTCCTCGATTTATAATGTCAGACAAAAGTTCTGGTGGGGTGGTTTCTAAAACCTCTTTTATTCCATCTACTAAAGTTAAAATAGAAGGCATAATAGCTTCCCTAATATCTGAATCAGTAACAATAACCTGTCTAGGCAAGCCAGTAACTAAGTCTCTCCCCCTAACTTCAGCTTCCATCGGAGATCCTTCAATCGTAGTGCCAATAGCCATTTTAACATTTTCGGCCGTTCTTTCTCCTATCAATAATTTGAATTCATCTTTCATATAATTTGCTATGTCTGCATTTAATGCATCTCCTGCAACTTTTATGTTTTTAGAGCAAACTACACCAGAAAGAGATATGACCGCGACATCTGTTGTACCGCCTCCAATATCTACAATTACTGAACCAACAGCTTCTTTGACAGGTAGTCGTATACCAATTGCAGCAGCCATCGGCTCCTCTACTATATAAACCTCTCTGGCTCCTGCTGAACGCGCAGCATCTTCTACTGCACGAATTTCAACGTTAGTTATTCCAGTAGGAACACCTACAACAACTCTCGGGTGTATCAGTTTTTTAGATATTTTTTCTGTTTTATTAATCAAATAAGTAATCATCTCTTCTGTAACTTCAAAATCAGAAATGACCCCATCTACTATTGGTCGAACAGCTCTGATGTGTCCTGGAGTTCGCCCAAGCATTTGTTTCGCCTCATTCCCCACCGCAACGATCTGACCTGTTTTTTGATTAACAACAACTACAGAAGGTTCGCTAATTACGATACCATGACCTCTCAAATAAACCAGCGTGTTAGCTGTCCCTAGATCAATCCCTATATCGTTCGAAAACATTCTGTAAAATTTTTTTAACATGGTTTAATATGATTTAGCGAATAGCACTCGCCCAATGGATTTTTTACCTGACTTAATACACAAACCATCTTCATTTTCTTGCCCAATTGGGAAACATCTAACTGTCGCACCAGTCTCTTCTTTGATAGAAAGTTCAACTTCCTCGTCCCCTGACCAATGAGCCATAACAAAATTGTTATTGTCGATAGCTTTTTTAAAATCTTCCCAAGTATCGACGCTTACAGTATTTTCAGATAGTCTGCTTTTGGCCTTATCGTATAAATTATTTTGCATAACCTCTAGCGTGCTTTCAATGATTTCTGCCAACTCTGGTAAGTCAACTGATTTCTTTTCTCCTGTATCTCTTCTTGCCATAACAACACTATTATTTGCCAAATCCTTTGGTCCAATTTCTACGCGAAGAGGTATTCCTTTCTTCTCCCATTCATAAAACTTTTCCCCTGGTCGCAAATCGCGATCATCAACCTTAACACTAATCCCTTTTGAAACAAGGCTTTCTTGAATAGTTTTTGTTTCTTCTTCCACTAATTGTCTATCCCATTCTTTTGGAATAATTGGAATAATAACAACTTGTATTGGCGCTATCTTAGGAGGTAAAACCAATCCTTTGTCGTCACTGTGGGTCATAATCAATCCCCCTATTACTCTGGTTGATAAGCCCCAACTAGTTTGCCAGGCATATTGTTTTTGACTTTTATCATCTAAAAATGTTACATCAAAAACTTTTGAAAAATTTTGCCCGAGGTTATGAGATGTAGCAAATTGTAAGGCCTTACCATCCTGCATCATCGCTTCTATAGTATAGGTTCCGCTTGCTCCTGCAAATTTTTCTGCTTCTGATTTTCTCCCCGGAATAACAGGAATAGCCATATAATTCTCAGCAAAATCTCGATAAATATCAAGCATCATTAAAACTCTTTTTTCTGCCTCATCAAAAGTTGCGTGAACAGTATGACCTTCTTGCCAAAGAAATTCTGTCGTTCTCAAGAAAAGACGAGTTCTCATTTCCCATCTAATAACATTAGCCCACTGGTTTATCAAAAGAGGCAAATCCCTGTGTGATCGAACCCATTTTGAAAAAACTTCATACATAATTGTTTCTGAAGTCGGCCTCAGAATTAAAGATTCTTCTAACTTTTTACCCCCAGCATGTGTCACGACAGCAACTTCAGGAGCGAAACCTTCAACATGCTCTTCTTCTCTCTTTAAAAGTCTTTCTGGTATCAACATCGGGAAATAGGCATTCTCTACACCAGTAGTCTTAAATTTTTCATCTAATATTTTTTGTGTTTTCTCCCAAAGAGCATACCCGCTCGGTTTAATAATCATACAACCCTTAACAGGTGAATTTTCTGCCAAATCTGCTGCTTCTATAACATCTAAATACCACTGACTATAATCTTCGGCCCTTGTTGTTATTTTTTTATCCTCAAATTTAGATTGTTCCATACCCCCTATCTTACCCTAAAAATATGGACTAGTCAAAAAGTATGGGTTGCAAAATAATGATTTTTCTGTTATTATAACGTCTAGTTCCGTGGTCCGATTTAGGTCGGACTGTAAATGTTTTATCTTCTGTTTTGGAGGTAAAACCGACCCTTTTTAGGAAGGGGCGAGCTGGAATGCTTCAAAACGGACTATTACAAACCGCCCTAAGGGGCAATTAATCAATCATAGAATATGAATTCACAAAATATGGTAGAAGAAATGTTTCAAGCTGGAGCCCATTATGGTTACTCCAAAAGTCGTCGACACCCATCAGTTTTACCTTTTATCTTTACCACCAAAAATGGCGTAGATATTATTAATATAGAAAAAACTGAAGTTTTGCTAGAAAATGCATCTAACTTTATTTCTGGTCTTGCTGCTAGTGGAAAAACAATTTTATTTATAGGAACAAAGCCAGAGGCTAGACAACAAGTGGTAGAGATAGCGCTGTCTTTAAACATGCCTTATGTTTCTGAAAGGTGGGTTGGCGGCATACTTACAAATTTTCCTGAAATCAAAAAGAGAATTACAAAATTGCTAGACTTAAGATCACAAAAAGAAAAAGGAGATCTTGATAAATACACAAAGAAAGAAAAGTTATTAATCGCAAAGGAAATGGAAGATATGACAAAAAACTTTCAAGGACTAACAAGTATAACAAAAACTCCAGATGCTGTTTTTGTCATAGATCCCAAAAAAGAACTCATAGCAGTAACTGAGGCTAAAAAAATGGGACTACCTGTAATAGCAGTTTTAAATACTGACTGCAATCTAAAAGATGTTGACTACCCTATTGTTGCAAATGATGCATCTGTATCAAGTGTAACCTACTTCTTGAACAAGATTAAAGAATCCTATTCAAAAGGTTCACTGGGTGTTAAATAAAATTACTAGTTAATTTTTAAAAATATGACAATTCAAATAACCGCAGAATTAGTAAAAGAATTAAGAGACCAAACTGGAGTTTCTGTAATGCAATGCAAAAATGCATTGGTAGAAGCTGAAGGAGACATGGAAAAGGCTCTCATAATACTTAAAAATAAATCCAGTAGTATCGCTCTTAAAAAAGAAGAGAGAGATGCAAAAGATGGATTGGTTTTAGTAAAAGAAGGCGAAGGTAAAGCTTTATTGTTTACCCTAAGAGCAGAAACAGATTTTGTTACAAAAAATGAAGACTTTATCAATCTAGCTAACAAATTAGCAGATATAGCTCTAGCAGAAGGCATTGAAACCATGAAAGCTAAATCACCAGAAATGATTAGTGAAGTTATTCAAAAAGTTGGAGAAAAAATTGAGCTAGGTAAAATAGAAGAAATAAGAGGAGAAGTAATTGGAGTGTATGTTCACAGCGCTAAAAATGCTGTTATCGTCTCTCTAACTGGTGGAAACAAAGATCTAGCAAAAGATATCGCTATGCATATTGCCGCAATGAAGCCTTCTTATAAGTCAAAAGAAGACATCCGAGAAGAAGACAAGAAAAAAGTTATTGAGGTTTATGAAAAAGAAGTGGCCTCATCTGACAAGCCAGAAGAGATAAAGAAAAAAATGTTGGAAGGAAAAATAAATACATATTTCTCTGAAATAACTCTTATGAGTCAAGCTTATATTAAAAACCCTGATTTAACTATAGAAAAGCTTCTAGAAACCAACGGGGCTAAACTAGATTCTTACATAGCCGAAATATTAAATTAGTATGACTATTTTAATTATAATCTTTATACTTTCTATTATTGCTATTTTGGGAATGTTAACCTATCGAGCCTGGCAAATTGAATCCTCTGGACGAGAAAACTTTTTAATAATTAGAAAGCTTCCTCCAGAAATTTATTTTCGACAAATCGAAAAGATTATGCTATATTTAACCAAACATGCATTGCAATCAATAGTTTTATTGGGGGCAAAAGGATGGTTTACAATAAAAGCAAAAATAAATAAATGGATTCAAAAGAATTCACCAAGGATTCATAAATTCTTTGAGAAAAAAGAAAACACCCGCAAAACTTTTGTTGGGAAAGCAATACTTGAATCAAAGATTAAAATTCGAAGGATTAAAGAAAGGATAGAAAGAGAGGGAGAATAAAACTAAAAATACTTGAAAAAAACTTTTAATTCAATTATTATATAAATCGGAATTAAAAGTTACGCCGCTTTAGCTCAGTTGGTAGAGCAACGCTTTTGTAAAGCGAAGGTCCTCAGTT
>CAZBHU010000024.1:0-6992 GCA_964492035.1 uncultured Candidatus Saccharibacteria bacterium | reverse complement strand
ACCGTATCTCCCTTTTTTATACCCTTGGTGATGATGAGCATCGCTACTGGATTAAGTATTTTTTCTTGAATCAAACGAGACAATGGTCTTGCCCCAAAGTGAGGATCGTATCCTTCTTTGGACAACAAATCTAAGGCATCATTTGTTATATTAACCAATATTCCTTTTTCCAATAATCTTTTTTCTATTATTTTAATTTTTAAATCTACTATTTGTCTAATCGCTTTTTCTGATAATATGTCAAAAACTATTACATCATCTAGTCTGTTTAAAAATTCTGGTTTGAAGAAATCCCTAAGAGCTCCCATTACCTTATCTTTAGTTAAATCGTATTCTTCGGAGGCTTCTTTGTTGCTAAAACCAAATGATTCCATTTTTTGAATCAAATTAGAACCAAGATTTGAAGTTAATATAATTACTGTATTTTTAAAATTAATCACTCTTCCTTTGCCATCAGTCAATCTTCCGTCATCTAACACTTGAAGAAGAACATTCAAAACTTCGGGATGAGCTTTTTCTACTTCATCAAAAAGCACTACAGAATATGGTCTGTGTTTTACTGATTCAGTTAAATTGCCAGATTCATCATACCCAACATATCCAGGAGGTGAACCAATAAGTTTAGAAACACTATGTCTCTCTCCGTATTCGCTCATATCAACTCGAATAAGTGCTTTGTCATCATTAAACATAAACTCTGCCAAAGCTTTTGTTAATTCAGTCTTTCCAACCCCTGTAGGCCCGAGAAAGATGAATGAACCTATAGGTTTATTTGGATCCCCTATTCCTGCTCTGTTTCTTCTAACTACATCTGAAATTTTCTTTATAGCTTCATCTTGTCCGATAACTCTTTTATGTAACTCATCTTCCATGTGTGCCAATTTTTCCATTTCTTCTTCCAACATTTTTTGCAATGGAATTCCTGTCCACCTAGATACAACAGAAGCCACATCTTCTTCTGTAATTTCTTCCTTCAAAATTCTTCGAGATTTTTGTAATTTCTTTAAACGAGATAATTTTTGATCTAATTTATTTTGCAAATCTGGAATTAATCCGTATCTTATTTCAGCGGCCCTACTTAAATCTGCTCGCATTTCTGCATTTTCAGCTTCTAGTCTCAATGACTCTAAATCTTTTTTGATTCCCCTAATATCCACCACGGTTTCTTTTTCGTTTTTCCATTTTAATTCAAGCTCGTAAGTTTTCTCTTTAAGGTTTGCAATCTCTTTTTCAATATCTTTTAATCTAGCCTTTTGAACTTTATGGTTATCTCCTTCTCTATCTCTTTCTATTTCTTTTGTTAAAGCTTGTTTCTCTACTTCAAAACGCATTATCTTTCTATCTGTATCTTCTAGTATTTCAGGCTTATTTTCTAATGCTAATCGTAGCGACGAAGATGCTTCATCAATCAAGTCTACTGCTTTATCAGGAAGAAATCTGTTGGTAATGTATCTTGCACTTAAGTTTACGGCAGAAATAATAGCATCATCAGTAATTCTAACGCCATGGAATAATTCATATTTTTCTTTTAATCCACGAAGAATTGCAATCGCATCTTCTATGCTAGGTTCGTCAATATATACAGGTTGAAATCTTCTAGCTAGTGCGGGGTCTTTTTCTATGTATTTTTGATATTCTTTTAATGTTGTTGCGCCTATGGCTCGAAGCTCTCCTCTTGCAAGGGCAGGCTTAAGCATATTTGATGCATCGAGAGATCCTTCCGAAGACCCTGCTCCTACGATGGTATGTATCTCATCTATAAATAAAATTATTTGTCCGCTGGATCTTTCTATCTCTTTCATTATACCCCTCAATCTTTCTTCAAACTCTCCCCTGTATTTTGTTCCAGACAAAAGAAGTCCCAAGTCCAAAGAAACAACTTCTTTGTCTTTCAAGCTTTCAGGGACATCGTTTTTTGCAATTCTTATTGCCAATGCTTCTGCCACAGCTGTTTTTCCAGTACCTGCTTCTCCTATAAGTATAGGGTTATTTTTGGTACGCCTAGACAATATTTGCATCATACGCATAATTTCTGTATCTCGGCCAATGACTGGGTCAAGCTTGTCTTCTCTAGCAAGTTGAGTTAAATTTCTCGTGAATTTTGCTAGAAGTTTTGGTTTTTTAGAAATATTCATATCATTAATATTTTCGTCTCTGAGTTGCTTCAAAACTTCTATGACTTTATTTCTATCTATTTTAAACCTTAAAAGTAAATCGCGAGCCTCTCCAGGAATATCCAACAGTGAAACGAACAAATGTTCTGTCGAAACAAATTCGTCCTTTAGTGAAACTGCAACCTTTGTTGAATTTTCAATTATTTGAGCAAGATCTGGTGTAAGATAAATTTGGAAAGATGGAGATATTGTATTCCGGCTTTCTGGTGATTCAATCATTTCAATGAGATTATCTGTTAAAAGAATCGTATCAATATCCATTTTATCTAAAATAGAAACAATCAATGAGTTCTCTTGAACCACAAGAGCAGTTAAAAGATGCAGGGAATTAACATGGTTTTGTCCTCTTTCGACTGCTAACTCGTGAGATTTTCTAATCACCTCTTTTGCTTTAGTTGTAAAATTATTGAATGGGGGCATAAAAATTATTTGAAGTTAGTTATTATATATTTATTTTTAGTGACAATTTGATACCTATTTACTTAAATAGGTATCAAAGAAAAATCTTTTATTAATCAGTATTTTGATTATTGGTCTCGGGTGTTTCTTTGATTGGTTTTGTATTTAATTCTTCTTCTCCTATTTTCAGAATAATAAACCCATTTTCAAATTTCTTTAAAACATGAACATTATATTTATCACTTCCTAATAAAACCTCATATTTATTTTCGTTTTCAATAGTGCTTGTATTAACTAAGATTAATCCCTCATCTGAAACAATCACTCCTTGTCCAACCTCTATACTGTTGTTCTCTATATTATTTTCTCCTGTTGCTATGGATTCTGATTTTTTAAAAATAGATACAAGTTGTCTATCATCATTAATCTCAAAAACATTCTCAGTCTTGCCACCCTGATTCTTAGATTGCTCCACGGTAGTTACTTTTTCAATTGTTCTTTGTATAACATTATTAATAGTTTGAGGAACAGTTGGTGGCATCTGCTTCATTAATGAAACAGTAATAATACCCGTAGCGATAGAAACCACAAATGTAATCAACAAGGTTAATAGGACTAGCTGTTTTTTATTTAATTCATTTATCTCCATATATTTATATTTTAGCACAAAATTAAGACTATTTCCAATCAGTATATTTTGATAAAATCCTAGAAAAACCTTGCACCAATTCATTTATGTCTCTTCTTGTTGTTTGTCTTCCTAGTGTTATTCGAACAGATCCAGTGGCTTGATCATTCTTTCCATTTATTGCTTTTATAACATAAGAACCATTATCATCTCCACTTTTACAAGCACTTTTTTCTGATACAAATATATTTTGAGCAGAAAGTTCTATCACAAGAAGCTCGCTTGGCAGCCCTTCGACAGAAATATTTATATTATTAGGCAACCTTTGATCTTTATCACCGTTAAGACATATGGCAAAAGGATGCTTTTTTGATAAATTTAAAATTTCTTCAATTCCATAATCTCTTAATTTAGATAATCTTTTAAATTCTTTTTCTTTAAGTTTGTTTGTAATCTGTAAAGCCATATCAATTGCCCGAATCAAAGACACACTTTCTGTCCCCGAGCGTAATTCAAATTCTTGTCCTCCCCCGGCATACAAAGGTTCTAATTTTACATTTCTTTTTTTAAACAACACACCAATCCCTTTTGGCCCGTATATTTTAGAACTATTAAAAGTCATCAAATCAACTCCAAGTTTTTCTACGTTTTCAGTAAATAAATAATTCATAGCCTGACATGCATCTGTATGTAAAATTGGATAAACAACACTTCCTTCTTTATAAAGGCTTTTATCTTTTTTGTATTTTCTTATTATTTTTGCAATCTCTTCTATTGGTTGTATCGTTCCTATCTCATTGTTTGCATACATCACAGATACAAGGACAGTGTTTTCTTTTATGAGGTCCTTAAATACACCCACATCCAGTATTCCGTTCGTCAAAACTGGAGCAAAAGAAACTTCGATTATATTTTTGGACTCCAGCAATCTAACATTTTCCAAAACCGCAGGATGTTCTATTTCCGAAACAATTACATGAGGTTTTATTTTTGGAAAAACTTTTTTAAAATAATTAATTGTTCCAAAAATTGCCAACGCATCACTTTCTGTTCCTGATCCAACAAAAACAATCTCATCAGTATGCGCATTAAGGGATTTTGCTATACTCAACCTTGACTCGTTGATTAGAGATCTTGTCAAAACACCTGTTTTATAGATTGCACTACCATTCGCAAAAAAACTCTTCTCTGTTTTTGATAAAATTTTTAAAACTTTTTTGTTAACAGGTGTAGCGCTAGCGTAATCAAGATATATATTTTTTTGTGACCATAGTTTCATACTTACATAATATCATACTCGGGGATTGTAAAAAAACCTTTATTGTTATATACTCTTCTTGTTATGAGTACCACTATCTTAGTTTATGTCATTTCAATAATCGTATTAATCATCCTTGCTTGGGTATTAATAATCGAAATCAGGTTAAAGAGAATTTTTGCTGGAATAAAAGCCAAGAATCTCGAAGAGATGCTTGTTATCGCCGGGAAAAAATTAAACCAACTTGAAGAGACACAAATCAAGATAGATAAACACTTAACAGTAATAGACACCAAGTTAAATAAGTCTATTCGAAACATTGAGACATTAAGATTTAATCCATTTGTAGAAGCTGGTGGTAATCAAAGCTTCGCTATTGCCCTTTTAAACGATGAGGGTAATGGGGTAATTATTTCTAGCCTTTATGCTCGCGATCGTATGAGTGTATTTGCTAAGCCTGTTGTTGCGGGCAAGTCTTCTTTTGAATTAACCGAAGAAGAAAAAATCGTCTTAAACAAAGCTAAAATTAACTAAATTATTTGAGCAGAAAATAAGATTTTATTATTAAAGATAAAATTTTGTTTTCTGAGAAAATAATAAAAAAATATGACTATTTCAAAAACAGACATTCGAAAAAGACCACCCGTTGTTGTGGTAATGGGACACGTTGATCATGGAAAATCAACTCTTTTAGACTACATAAGAAAAACAAAAATAGCTGATGGTGAAGCTGGTGGAATCACTCAGCACATTAGTGCTTATGAGGTTTTAACAAAAGATGAAAATAAACAAGATCGATTAATCACATTTTTGGACACCCCAGGACACGAGGCGTTTACAAAAATGAGATGTCGCGGTGCCCAAGCCGCTGATATTGCTATTCTTGTAGTTTCTGCTGAAGATGGGGCTAAAGCTCAAACAATGGAAGCTTATAACACAATTATAGAAAACGAAATTCCATATATTGTAGCAATTAATAAAATAGACAGACCAAATGCCAACATAGACAGGACAAAAATGGATTTAGTAGAAAAGGGTATTTACCTAGAAGGTTTAGGTGGTAATATTCCATTTGCTCTTATCTCTGCTAAAGAAGGCACTGGAATAAACGAATTAATGGAATTAATCCTTCTTCTTGCTGACATGGAAAACCTCGAAGGAGATGCTTCTTTAAATGCGAGAGGGGTTATTATTGAAGCTAAAAGAGATCCCAAAAGAGGAATTAGCGCTACTTGTATTATTAAAAATGGAACCATCAGAGCTGGAATGTTTGTCGCCTGTGGAGAATCTTTGGTTAACACTAGAATGCTTGAAAATTTTCTAGGGAAACCAATCAAAGAAGCAACCTTCTCTTCCCCTGTTCATCTAGTTGGCTTTGAAAGCATGCCAGAAGTTGGAAACATGTTTGAATCTTTTGAGACAAAAAAAGAGGCTGAGGCTTATATCAAAATAGTAAAAGAAGAAAATCTTGAAAATAAAACACCTAACTGTCAAAGGGATCAAAACATCAAAACAATTCCGATAATTATTAAAACTGATGTAGTTGGGACTATTGATGCTATCGAAAAAGAAATTGAAAAATTAAACAAAGAAGAAATTATTTTCAAAATAATTAGCAAAGGGGTTGGTGCTATTAATGAATCTGACTTGAGAATGGGTAGTATAAACAAAGACAGTATCATCGTCGGGTTTAATGCAAAATTAGATAATACAGCTCGAGATTTAAATGAATCCCTAAAAGTAAACGTTGAAACATTTGATATCATATATAAACTTATAGATTGGCTAAGAGATTTAATAGAAGAAAGACGTCCTCGCCAAGAAGTTAAGGAAGTCATTGGTAGTCTAAAAATTCTAAAAACATTTGGGACTACAAAAGATCGACACGTGATTGGTGGTAAAGTATTAAATGGAAAAATAAGCTTACACAGCAGTGTTAAAATAATGCGACGTGATTTTGAGATCGGAACCGGTAAAATAACTGAATTACAAACAAATAAAATAAAAGCAAAAGATGTTTACGAAGGTGATGAATGTGGTATACAAATAGAAACCCGTGTAGATGTATCTACCGGAGACGTCTTAGAGGCATTTGAGCTTGTTATTAAATAAAAAAATATGGCAGAATTTAGAAATGAAAAAATAAAAAATATGATAAAAGAGCACTCTGCCCTCTTTATAGAAAAGGAGGCAGGTATTTCTTCTATGATTACTGTTACTCGAGTTTTACTGTCTGAAGATAACAAAAGAGCTACTATCATGATTAGTGTCCTACCACGAGAAAAAGAAAATGCAGCTTATGGTTTTATCAAAAGAAATTTAGGAGAACTTCGTAAGCAAATAACAAAAAGTCTTAGAATAAACCCTATTCCATTTTTAGATGTAAAAATTGACGAAGGAGAAAAAAACCGACAGAAAATTGACGAACTTCTAATAAATGGGTAGGATATGTATTAATAGAATAAGCGTGAGTTGTGTTTTGACAATATTATAACGCAACTAAGATAGTCTTTGGGAAAAGACTGATTAAGGC
>CAZBHU010000023.1:0-7022 GCA_964492035.1 uncultured Candidatus Saccharibacteria bacterium | reverse complement strand
GAATCCTTTTTACTTATTTCAATCTCTACCCCTTCAGATTTATTGTTTACTTCATTATCGATTTCTATTCCCAAAAATTCCATATTTTTACATATTCGATCTCTCATAATAAAAGATCTTTCCCCGACAGTTCCCGCCAAAATAAGTAAATCCAAGCCTCCCAATATTGCAGACATTTTACCAATTTGTTGTTTAACTCTATTAGCATAAACCCTTAGGGCTAAAGCGGAATCCTCGTGTCCTTCTTTTTCATACTGCAAAAGCTCTCTAATGTCAGAGCTTCTACCAGAAAGACCAAGCAACCCACATTCATTGTTCAAATATTTTTCCATTTTTCTAGTATTCTTTTTTAATTTTTCAGACAGATAAAGAACAGCTCCCGGATCTATGTCCCCCACTCGCGTAGCCATCACAAGTCCTGGAAGTGGAGTAAAACCCATCGAAGTATCTATACTTTTACCTTCTTTAACCGCTGTCACACTTCCACCACCACCCAAATGACAAACTACAATATTTTCTGGTAAATGACCAAGGATTTTTTCAGCTTTTGAAACAACAGATTGAACTGATATACCGTGATATCCAAACATTTTTAATCCGAGCTTGCGACTATCTTTAATTGGAATAGCATAAAGCCTACCGTGGTCTGGAATTGTCGAATGAAAAGCACTATCCGAAACTCCATAAATTGAAAATTTTTCACCAAAAGATTTTCTAATTGTTTTTATTTCTTCAAGCGCTGGACCCAAGTGAAGCGGTACTTTTTTCAAAGCAAGCTTAGCGAGTTTCATATATTCCTTATCAATAAGACGATTTGTCAAAAAATAATCCCCTGGAGCAACAATTCTAATACCCACGCTGTCAATATCAGACTTTTTTTCTATAATTTTATTTTTAACAAGAGATCCAATAATAAAATTAATCGCCTCAATATAATTCTTTTTAGTTATCTCTGTTTTTTCTTTCTTTCCATCAAAAAATTCAGTCACAATCGGACTTCCATTTTCCATTTCAAAATGAGCTGTATACAACTTCTCTTCATCTTTATAGAAAGCATATTTTTTTGACGCACTACCAGTATTTACAATCAAATATTTCTTTTGCATAAAAGTTATTTCATAGTGAAATAGTTTGAAGTAAAAATAATTTGATTTTTGTAGTCGCGTAGGGCCCCTCTGGGGTAAAGCGCAAGAAAATTAAATTATTTTTACGAAAAACTATTCCGTTTTGTTTACGTTTTAAAAATTAATAACCCTTAGAGTATATCACTTTTTTTATCTTTGTGCTCATTAATGCTAAATATTTGATATAATAGATAAATGAAATTAGAGCTATCTAAAGTCCAAACAATAATTCTGCTTATAATATTTATCGCCATTGGTGGTATTATTTTATACAACAGAGAAAATCCAAATAATTTCTCACCTATAGACCATGTACTTAAACGATAAAATTGAAAATCATTTTAGAATAGATGTTAATCAAAGAAAGGCACTATCCAAGCTAGGGCTCGTTACTATTTCTGACCTTTTATTTTATTTTCCATTTAGATATACAAGCATAAGTGAATTTAGACATATCAACACACTCGAAGATGGTGAACTGGTCACCATTATCGGCAAGGTTTCAAATCTAAAAATTAAAAAGGGGTTCAAAAGTAAAATCCCCATGGGCCAAGCCACAATCACAGATATTACAGGAAGCATAAATGTCATATGGTTTCATCAGCCCTACTTAGCTAAAATGCTCAAAGAGGATTCTACGGTTAAAGTTACTGGTAAGGTTTCAATTAGTAAAACTTATGGATTAACTCTAACCAATCCTGAAATTAGCAAGGAGGATGTTTTGCCTATTGATGTTTCAGATTCTCTTTTTAACCAAACTGAAGATGCATCACGATTCGGTTTTCCAGTTTACGGAGAGACAAAAGGCCTAACATCTAAATGGATTTATCACGCAATTAATAAAATCCTCAAACAAGACTTTATAAAACAAATCCAAGATTATTTACCTAAAGAAATATTAGATAAATACAAATTACCTTCCTTGCATACTGCTCTTATTTGGATTCACACTCCTCTCAAAAAAGAGCATGCTGAGATAGCTCGAAAAAGATTTGCCTTTGAAGAAGTTTTCTTTATCCAGCTTTCTCGACTGCAAGAAAGAAAAAGATACGAAGAACTATATTCCTACAAATTAAAAATTGATAATGACGATATTAAAGATTTCACTTCGAGATTTCCTTTTTCTCCAACCAATGCTCAGAAAAATACAATCAAAATAATTTTAGAAGATCTTAAAAACGACAAACCTATGTCTCGCCTTATCGAAGGAGATGTCGGTAGCGGTAAAACTTTCGTAGCTGCAACTATTGCTTATGCCGTTATCAAAAATCACCCCGTAGGACTTGATTTTGGAAACGTTCAAGTTGCCTACATGGCTCCAACTGAGGTTTTGGCAACCCAATTATTTGAAAACTTTGTAAATTATTTTGATCACACTGGAATCTCAATAGGATTAATTACTTCTTCTGGTTGTCGAAAATTTCCTAGCAAAAGCGCATCCTGGGAAAATGGTAGCCAAATCCGAACATGGACTTCAATTTCACGAAACCAATTATTAAAATGGATCAAAAACGGAGAAATACCAATTGTCATAGGGACTCATTCTCTTATTTCAAAATCTGTGGATTTTGAAGATTTAGGGCTTGTGATAATAGATGAACAACACCGATTTGGAACAAATCAAAGAATGAAATTGGCTAAAAAAGAAGGCCATTCTCCACATTATTTATCAATGACCGCTACTCCTATTCCCCGCACACTTGCTCTAACGATCTATGGCGATTTGGATTTATCTATTATTGACGAAATGCCAGCTGGAAGAAAAAAAGTTATTACAGAAATCATTCCAGAAAATAAACGAGAACAATCTTATGAAAAAATACGTCTAGAATTAGAAGCTGGACGGCAACTTTATGTCATCTGCCCAAAAATAGAAGAACAAGACGGAGAGATTGTTACTTCTGAGAGACTAGTGAGCGCGACGGCGCGAACTCGAGGAATTTCCCAGCAGGGAAATATCCGTGCTCTCAGAAGTAATAATCTCGAAGTTAAGAGTGTTTTGTCAGAAGCCAAAAGATTAAAGAAAGATGTTTTTCCTAACTACGAAATAGCAACCATGCACAGCAAAATGAGCAAGCAAAAGAAAGAGCAGGTTATGAAAAATTTTGAAGAACACAAAATCGATATTTTGGTTTCTACTTCAGTTATAGAAGTAGGGGTCAATGTTCCCAATGCAACGGTTATAATTATCGAGGGAGCAGAAAGATTCGGACTAGCGCAACTTCACCAATTAAGAGGTCGGGTTATTCGTTCTACTCATCAATCGTATTGTTATTTATTTGCTAATGCTAAAGCAGACAAGACAATTGATAGACTAAAAGCTCTTACTAAAGCAGCAAATGGTTTTGAATTAGCTGAATTGGATTTACAACTTCGCGGAGCGGGACTTCTGGGTGGTGATAAACAATGGGGCGTTAGTGATTTGGCGATGGAAGCGATGAAAAATATCAAAATGGTTGAAGCTGCTAGAAATGAGGCCAAAGACATCATAGAAAAAGACAAAGATCTGAAATCTTTTCCAATTTTAGAAAAAGCTCTTAAAAATAAAAACCTCAACCTTCACTTTGAGTAATCCTAAAAAACTTACTATCGTAAGTTTTTTCTTGTCCGTCCTCTAGGACCGTGAATACACTTTTCGAACCTTACAGGTTCTGTACACCCTTCGTATAATTTTAAATCAAGATTTAAAATTATATACTCAGGGTCTTCGAATCCTAGGCGCAAGCAAATAAATTTGCTTGCTAGGACGAACTTAAAAAACTTACTATCGTAAGTTTTTTCTTGTCCGTCCTCTAGGACCGTGAATACACTTTTCGAACCTTACAGGTTCTGTACACCCTTCGTATAATTTTAAATCAAGATTTAAAATTATATACTCAGGGTCTTCGAATCCTAGGCGCAAGCAAATAAATTTGCTTGCTAGGACGAACTTAAAAAACTTACTATCGTAAGTTTTTTCTTGTCCGTCCTCTAGGATTCGAACCTAGGACCCCAGAGGTATAAGCTCTGTGCTCTAACCAGCTGAGCTAAGGACGGATATCTGGTTAATAACAATAAACCAATATTTAACTTTCTAACACTTTTAGACTAACCAAAACAGCTAAGGACGGATATCTGGTTAATAACAATAAACCAATATTTAACTTTCTAACACTTTTAGACTAACCAAAACAGCTAAGGACGGATATCTGGTTACAAAAACATATTACAGAAAAAATCATTTTATTGCAAACACTAAAAAAGTCGAACCTATTGTGGGTTCGACTTTTTGAATAGTTATTTATCTTCTTTCTTTTTCGGCATTATTCCATTCGCAATTATTAAATCATTGTATTCTTTTTGCTCCAGGGTCTCTACCTCTATTAGCTTATTTGCTATTATGTCGAGAACTTTTCTTTTTTCAACAATTATATTTTTCGCCTTCGCAAGCGCTTCGTTCATAATTTTTGAAACTTCTTCATCTATCGTAGCACTTACTTTTTCAGAATATTCTTTATCATTTATTCCAACTCCATATATTCTTCGTCCATCATCACTCTCGAGAGCAACTGGCCCAATATTGTCACTCATCCCCCAGCGTGTAACCATCGCTCTAGCCAAACTCGTTGCAACCTGTAAATCATTTGATGGCCCTGTCGTAATATCCCCGAAAACTTCTTGCTCTGTAACATATCCCCCAAGTGTCATTGCAATATCATCGAGAAATTCTTTTTTACCTTGTAATCTTTTTTCTTCTAATGGTAATTTAAGCGTGTAACCACCAGCATTTCCACGAGAAACAATCGAAACCTTGTGGACTGGGTCTGCATAAGGCAAACAAGATGAGACTAATGCGTGACCAGCTTCGTGATAAGCAACTATTTCTTTTTCTTTTCCTGTCAACAAGTGGCTTTTTCTCTCTGGCCCCATCATAACTTTTTCTATTGAACGAATAAGATCATATTGAGAAACTTTTTTTCTATCTTCTCGTGCAGCCAAGATTGCTCCTTCGTTCATAATTGAATAAAGGTCTGCTCCAGAAAACCCAGGAGTTCTTTCGGCCACAACTTTCAAATCTACATCTTCTGCAAAAGGTTTTTTCCTTGCGTGAATATTTAATATTTCTTCCCTGTCTTCTCTATCTGGTAAATCTAATAAAACTCTTCTATCAAATCTTCCTGGTCGAAGAAGAGCTGGATCAAGCACATCAGAGCGATTTGTTGCGGCCATAACAATAACTTTTTCATTTGGCTCAAATCCATCCATTTCAACAAGTATTTGATTTAAGGTTTGTTCTCTTTCATCATTTCCTCCTCCTACTCCAGTTCCACGAACTCGTCCCACAGCATCAATTTCATCTATAAAAATAATTGACGGTGCAGCTTTTTTTGCCATCTTAAATAAATCTCTAACTCTCGAAGCTCCTACTCCGACAAACATTTCGACAAACTCTGAACCAGATAAATGAAAAAATGGAACAGAGGCCTCTCCTGCTACAGCTCTTGCAAGCAACGTTTTTCCTGTTCCTGGAGCTCCAGTTAAAATAACCCCTTTTGGTATTCGTGCTCCAATATCTAAGAATTTTTTAGGATTTCTTAAAAAGTCTACAATTTCTTTTAATTCTTCTTTGGCTTCTTTTACCCCAGCTACATCCTTAAAGGTAACTTTATTATTTTTGTCATTCGGATCAGTAATTCTAGCTTTCGATTGTCCAAAGGTAAATGCTTGCATCCCTTGTCCTTTGGCTTGTCTGGTCAAAGTCCAAATAAAGAATCCTATCAAAAGTACCGGCAAGGCAAAAGGTAAAATATTTAAAAGAATATACCCAAAGTTTGATTGATTTTTAACTTCAATAGGAGTAGCAGATATTTGTTCTCCGGATAGTCCGTAGTTAGACAATGTAACAGATAGAGAGCTTTCTACTTCTTTTTTTGCCTCACCTTTTGAACCATCTTTAAATGAAACGTTTATGTTTTCTCCAGAGACCTCTAGCTTTTCTATTGTTCCTTCACTAATGCTTTTTGCAACATCAGAAATTGTTAATTTTTTAATTTCTTCATTTTTTCCAGATATTAAAGTATATACAAGTGTGATACTGAAAAAAATCAAAATAGCAAAAGTTATCTGATTCATTAAATCTGGAACCTTTGGTTTTAATTGTTTTTTATTATTTTTATCCATTCCGTTAGAAGCAGGTCTCAGTCGTTATTAATTTAACTCTTTGTTTCCCACTATGTTATAAACTATTAATTTTATCCAATTCCACATTGAAGCCGTGACCAAGGCTTCTAACAGGATCCATAAGTTCATAGATTATACCCTAAAAATTATAAATAATAAATCCTTTCTAGTTTATTGTTTTTTTGTTAAAATATCATTAATGACAACGTATATAGATAATCGAAAAGCTCATTTTAACTATTCTATCGAAGAGACTTTTGAGGCTGGAATAGAATTAATGGGATACGAAGTTAAGTCAGTCAAGAAAGGACAAGGAAACATCAACTCCGCTTTTTGTATTGTTAGAGGAGGTGAAGCTTTTATTGTGGGTCTTCATATTCCGCCATATCAACCCAATAACACCGATATGACATACGATCCAGATAGAACCAGAAAATTGCTTCTTTCTAAAAAAGAAATTAAAAAAATGGGAGATAAGGATGATATCAAGGGTTTGACACTTGTCCCACTTTCAATGTATAGTAAAGGACGCCACATCAAAGTCTCCGTCGCAGTTGCAAAAGGCAAGAAAGTTTTTGATAAAAGAGAAACAATCAAAAATCGCGATCTGGACAGAGAAATAGCAAGAGAATATAAAAAGTAGTTCGTTGAAAAAATAACAAAAAATAGTTTGTTTTTATGGGGATGATTGGCTTCGACAAGTGGAATCATCTTATCTATGCATGTAGAGTATGGAGG
>CAZBHU010000022.1:0-7341 GCA_964492035.1 uncultured Candidatus Saccharibacteria bacterium | reverse complement strand
CATGGTGAGTTTCTCCGAGAGCATAATACTCTACTACTGCGATAGGAATCCGATTCATCTTACAAATAGATATAAGTTTTTTCTGGTTAGAAATAATTGTATCCATTGAAGATTTTTCTACCTGCAACATAAACGGCTCTTGCATGTCTATAATAACAACAGCAAGGTTATTTATCCTTTCCATGGGTTTATTAATTTAAGATTTACTTTTCGTCTATATATTACTATAATAAAAAGAAATATCAACCTTTTGTTGTTTTAAAAAACATTACAGTGCTATTATACCGACATTAACAAATAAGAATAAAAGTGATTAAATATATCTAAATTAAAATCTAAAACTAAAAGCCATGGAAAAAACATTTACCCTTGTTATCTTTGTTGTCTTTTTCTTTTCCTTCGGTTTATTTTTAATTAATACAATAGTATTAATTAAAAAGAGCTACAATTTTCTTTGTTACAAAATCCGCAAGGATTTAAAAGCAGGAAAAAGATCCTGGTACCTCGCTTCTGTCCAAAACGGACTAGTGTTCTCAATTCTCCCCTTAAAGAAACACAACTCAGAAGAATTCGGAAAATTAGATAAGTGTGTTCTGTTAACCACAGAACAACTTTATGAATTATTGGCATACGATAAAGAACGAATCTCAAATTCTAAGTTTGTAGAAGAAATTCTTTTACAAACAGAGATGAGCATACAAAAATACGAGCCTGCTACAAAATAGCAGGCTCCATTTTTTATCTCTTTTCCCATTCCTTGTCCTGACGACAAAGTAAGGATTTTTTATTTTCTTTATCTTTCATGATTTTCTCAACAATTTTTTCGAGTCGCATTTTTTGTGAACCTTTAACTAAAATAATATCTTTTTCTGAAATGATTTTTTCTATTACTGGAATTACTTCTTCATACTTATCAAAACAAAAAATATTCTCTTCTGCGATTTTATCCTTAACAACATCTGCTATGATCCTAGCTCGAGGACCTACAGTTATTAATACGTCTATCACCTCTCTAACTTTTTCTCCTAATTTCAAATGTTCTTCCTCCGTATATTTTCCAAGCTCTAACATGTCTCCCAAAATAGCAATCTTTTTTCCACCTTTAAATTCTTTTAATACTTCAACTGCTTCATGAGCAGCTGCAGGAGACGAATTGTAAGTATCATCTATAATGAAAGAATTTTTTATTCCTTCTAATAAGGATAATCTTCCCGGAGGCGTTTTATAATCTGAAATATTCTTAATTGATTCCAGCATGTCGATACCTAACTCATTGGCGCAAGCAATAGCAGAAGTAACTTGTACTACATTGTGCAATCCTAAAACACTAGAAACAACAACCGGAAAAACATGCCCCTTGTGCTGTATTCTAAAATTTATTCCCGAAGGAACTTCTACCCCATCAATATTTTCATAATTATAATTTGGATATAAAATTCGATAAGTAGAATTTTCATCTTGACCAAAAGACACGGCTCTCTCTTTAGATTTATCATGAAGAGAATATACCCGATCATCATCTTGATTTAATATTAATAAACCATTTTTCTTTAAGGCTTTAACTAATGAACTTTTTTCTTCTATTAATTTATCAACATTTTCAAAAAATTCAACATGCACAGGTTTTTCTGGAAAACGAGTAACAATTAAAATGTCTATCTTCAGCCAAGGTAAAATATTTTTTTTAATATCACCAGGTTTTCTAACACCTATTTCTAAAATTAAAATATCGGGATATGATTGAGTTTTCAATAAAAGAGATAGGCCCTTCCCGATATTTTCTAGCCATAAAAATGGATCACTCCAAGCATTTGGCAGTCCTAAAATAGTTAAAGGTAATCCGATTTCACCATTATAGCTTTTTTCACTTTTACGAACTTTTTTATGTTGCGACAAAACAGTAAAAACCGCATCCTTAGTTGAAGTTTTACCAACAGAACCAGTTACAGCAATAATCTTGGGGTGATATTTTTTAATAACCATCCGAGCCTCCCATGTAATTATTGATCTTACTATGTTTTTTAAAATCTTTTTCATAATTATCTATCTGGTGGTAAGTTGTAATAATTTATAAGAAATTTTGTTAAATTATTAAAAGGAGGGATTAAGGTTTGTGAAGCATATTTTACACCTCTTGGGTTTTTAACATAAAGAAATATTAGAAACTTTGGATCTCTGGCTGGAAAATATCCAAAAAAAGAGTGCATGTTACGATCGTCATAATACCCACCACCCGTTTCTTTTGCGATTTGGGCTGTTCCTGTTTTAGTGGCTACTGTATAGTTTGGCATTTTGTGGCGACCAGAATCATAAGTTTCGTAAACTTTAATTAGCATTTCTGTGATTGTATCAGTTGCTTCTTTTCCTAAAATATTCGTTTTAGTATAAGGATATTCCTTTTTTTTAGATAATCCATTTTCATATTTTATTTCTTTTACCAAATGTGGAGTAATCATATTTCCCCCATTTGCCAAAATTGAAAACGCTCGAACTGCCTCTATTGGTGTTAAAGCAATACCTTGTCCGAAAGAGGCGTTCGCATATTCTATATTTCTAGGACTTTCAAGATTCCTAATAAGCCCCGAGGTCTCATTGGGTAAATCTATTCCCGTTTTTTCCCCTATTCCATATGATTTCATGTAATTTCTAAACCTTTCATGTCCCAATTTTTGTTCAGTAAAAACCATTCCCGTATTTAAGGATTGATTCAAAACATCCTGAATTGTGACGGTTCCTCTACCTTTTTTATCAAAGTTATTAATAACTTTTTTGTCCACTACTACACTACCTGAATCGTAATATTGCGTCTTGGGTGTAATCACCCCAGCATCCAATCCTGCAGCTATAACCAGTGGCTTTATAACTGAACCAAATTCAAAAACATTTTCTACTAAAGGGTTTCGATAAACACCGATGTTTTTAACTTCTTTAAAATTATTTAAATCAAAATCTGGAAGTCCTGACATTGCATAAATCTCTCCATTTATTGGATTTATTATAATTCCGCCAGCCTGATCTGCGGTCCATTTTTCCATTATAGACCCCAGTTCTTTTTGTAATTCGTGTTCAACAACTGGTTCTATGGTCGTTACAATATCACCCTTGGCTGTATCAGAAAGGGTTTTTTTTATGTTAGAAAATACTTCAGCAAAAAAATTAACATAAGCTTCATTTTTAGGTTTAGACAAAATATCATTATAAAATCTTTCTAATCCATATTGACCAACTAAATCATCACCCTTATAAGCCAAAAAGCCAATGGAGTGAGAGGCTAGATTACCAGATGGATAGTTGCGCCAATTTTGTTTAAAAGTTGATAGACCTTTTATCTTTAAACTCTCAATTTCTGTAATTTGTTCTTTGGTTAAACCCGTTGCAATTTCTTCATATGGATCATCCTTTCTAGAAGCTTTTGCCAAAAAAGTTTCTTCATCCATCTTTAAATAAGGAGATAGTTTTTCAAAAATTTCTTTTTCATCTTTTATTTCTTTTGGATTAATGGCTATTTTAAAACCAGTTGTAACGCTCGCAGCCGAAACCAAAGATCCGTCTTTCTTGGAAAAATAAATATCTCCACGATTAAAAACATTACCAGATGGAGAGATGTATTGCCGATCAGCTTTTTCGGCATAAAAATTATTATTAATTATTTGAAGAGAAAACAACCTAACTAGAAAAACTACTGCTACCAAAAAAACGCAGACCGCTACGATTCTTATTCTTGATTGAAACGATGGCTGTTTCATTAACGAATAGCAACATGATTAATATCGCGAGAAACAAAAATATTATGACGATTTTCTACAAAACCATTGGCAGTAGCATATTCTTTATCTATCTCATTTACCTTATTTAAATAAACCAAATCTAATTTGTTAACATCAGAAGAAAGGTTAGCCACGCTTGCTTCTAGAGATTTTCTAGCTATCACATTAAAAGTTATATTCCCTATTAAGTAGACATAACAAGCAGACAATAAAATAACCAAAGATAAAAGAACTCGCAACAAAATTTTCTGAGTACTTATGCTATTTTGAATATCTTTGGTAATTGCTATTGCTTTTGTCATATTTTATTTTTATTTAATTAATAATTTTTTAAACTTTTTCTAATAATCTTAATTTTGCACTTCGTGATCTAGGGTTTTCTTTTATCTCTTCTGGGCTAGGAAGTATCGGCTTTTTATTAATCATCTTTGCCAAGCCGTTATTTTTTAAATCCACAAAAGCTTTTTTAACTATTCTGTCTTCCAGGCTATGAAAAGTAATGATTGCCATTCGCCCACCTTTTTCTAAACATTCAAATCCATCTTTAATAATCTTTTCTAGGTTTGGTAGCTCACTATTAGTAGCTATCCTCAAAGCCTGGAAAGTTCTTGTAGCTGGATGAATTTTCTTACCTCGATAACTTCGCCCCACTGCATCTTCTATAATTTTGACAAGATCAAACGTTGTTTTAATTTCTGCTTTTTCTCGAGCTCCAACAATCGCTTTTGCAATTTTTCGAGCAAATCTTTCTTCTCCAAAACCAAAAATTATATCTGCCAATGTTTGTTCTTCCCAGGAATTTACTATTTCATAAGCAGTAATGTCCTCTTCTTTGGGGTTTTTTTTCATAGTCATCAGAAGCGGTTCTTCTCTTAGGAAAGAAAATCCCCTTCCCGCCTCTTCTAACTGAAAAGAACTGATACCTAAATCCAAAAGAATACGATTAACCTTTTCTATTTTTAATTCTTTTGTGACTTTTTTCAATTCTTGAAAACCCGTATTTTGAAAAATTACATTAGAGGTATTGGGTGGCAATATTTTTTTTACTCTTTCTATCGCATCTTCATCTAAATCAAAACAAATCATCTTGATTTGATTATTAAAACGATGCAAAATTTCCAAAGTATGTCCACCTCCCCCCAATGTCCCATCCACAACGATATCCCCCTTCTTGATAGCTAAACCATCTATGGATTCGTTGAGTAATACCGATATGTGCTTCATATTAAAGAACTCCTATCTGCCCTAATTTATCTGCGAGAGCATCAGCCTGACCTTCTACAACCTTTTTGTAATCATTCCAAGCTTTTTCGTTCCAGATTTCTGCTCGATTTTCAACTCCAATAACAACGACTTTGTTAGTTAAGCCTGAACGATTTTTTAAGTTTTCCGGGATTAAGATTCGGCCATTAGTATCAACATCTACGATAACTGCTTGACCAAACATAAATCTCGAGAAACTTCTATTATCACTTGCCAACATTGATGAATCTGATAATTTTTTTGAAATCTTTTGCCATTCTTTCACTGTGAACAACGAAAGACAATTATCTAGACCTGGAGCAACAACAACACTCTTCCCCATCTCCTTTCGGAATTTGACGGGTAGAGACATTCTATTTTTCTCATCAAGAGTATGGATATATTCTCCGATCAACATAAGCTAATGAAGTGAGATTTTTTATTTTTAGGTAAGTTTTTTTAAAAAAATACTCAACCCACTTTGTCCCACTTGTTTATATTATAAACCACTTTGCCCCACAATACAAATACCCCATCCCACCTAAATCTGTGGATAACTATTTAAACAAAAATAAGACGGCCTGAGAAAGGCCGTCTTTTTTATTTTTCTGATTTATCAAAACATTTTATTAATATTTTGATGAATTTTATTATAGTTAACAGTACTACGACGACTACCAAAAGAGGTAGAATAATTGATCCAAATCTGGTCAATGTCATGAATGTTATCATCATAATCGTTATTTTCTTTTAATATTGGCACAAAAAAACAGTTTTGTAAACAAAAATTCACAAATTTTTTATTCGTGAATTTTTGTTTTATTCTTTATTTCTTATTCTCGTGGATGCATGATTGGGAAGAAAATGACATCTCGGAGATTCTTCTGCTCTGTCAAAATTGCAACAAGTCTGTCTATCCCCATTCCAAAACCTGTCATCGGAGGCATACCGTGTTCCATTGCAGTCAAAAATTCTTCATCAATATCCATCGCTTCTTTATCTCCCTTTTCTTTTGCCTTAGCCTGAGAAACAAGCAACTCTCTTTGAACAATAGGATTAACTAATTCAGCATACTGATTGGTTATCTCCGCTCCGGCAATTATCAACTGCGCAACTTCTGCTGTCCCGTCTTCATTTTGTTGTGCAAGAGGTTTTAAGTCTCCAGGGAAGTTTGTAACAAAAGTAGGATTAATGATTTTATTTCTTGAAGATTTTTTATATATAAAATCAAGTAGATTCCCACGCCCAGCTAATTTTGCTTCATCTTTATCCATTCCCCATTTAACTGCTTCGGTCCTTGCATCTTCTACACTTATTGTTTTTATGTCTATACCTGCATTTTCTTTCAATAAATCAGCAAAGCGAACTCTTGTCCATTCTTTTTCAAAATCAACTTCTACCCCATTGCCATCTTTATCATAAACAGTAAACGTTGTTTTACCAACTACATCTTTTGCTAATTTTTTGATAAGAGTTTCAGTCCAATTAATATTATCTTCTAGGGTTTTATAAGCAGCGTACCATTCTATCATTGTAAATTCCTGTAAAT
Organism: uncultured Candidatus Saccharibacteria bacterium; assembly: GCA_964492035.1. Classification (GTDB taxonomy): domain Bacteria; phylum Patescibacteriota; class Minisyncoccia; order Phycocordibacterales; family UBA9973; genus UBA8515. The sequence goes on along the minus strand of CAZBHU010000022.1, from coordinate 783 downwards.
GTGTTGGATCAGAACCTTCATTTCTAAAATTTTTACCAATTTCATAAACTCCTTCATACCCCCCAACCATAATTTTCTTATGTTCTAACTCTAAAGCAATGCGTAAAACCATAGGCATTGCGTAATCGTTGTGATAAGTTTCAAAAACCCTAGCCATAGCTCCACCTGCTTGATTTTGCAATATAGGTGTTTCTATTTCTAAAAAGTTTTTATCATCAAAAAATTTTCTAATCCCACTAACAACCTTTGATCTTATTTCAAATCTTTTATAAGATTCTTCGTTCATCAATATATCTAAATATCTTTTTCTATATATTTCTTCTTGATCTTGAAGACCATGCCATTTATCGGGTAATGGTAAAATGGATTTAGTTCCCATTTTCCAATCTTTTATTAATAAACTATTCTCCCCTCTCGCCGTAGTAAAAAGAGGACCTGAAACCATTATGTAATCACCATGATCAACGGTGTCAACAAAAAGATTAAAAACTTTTTCTTCTAATTCATCTTTTTTAAGAACTGCTTGAAATTTTATTCCTCCTGAAAAAAGAACAATAAACAAGATAGCCCCCTGTCCTCTTGTTATCATTACTCGTCCTGCAGTAGAAATATATTTATCATTTGATTTTTTTTCTAATTCTTCAAAATGATCTTTTATATAAGGAAGTGAATAATCAATAGAAAGTGACACAGGATATGCGCTCATCCCTGCATCTTCTAAAGTTTTAATTTTTTTAATTCGCGTATCGCGAAGTTCTTCAATTGATGCCATACCCCTATTGT
>CAZBHU010000021.1:5351-7543 GCA_964492035.1 uncultured Candidatus Saccharibacteria bacterium | reverse complement strand
TATAAAGACTATAAAATTGTCCCATGGTGTCCTAGATGTGGAACCGGACTCTCCTCGCATGAATTAGCACAAGGATATCAGGATGTGAAAGATATTACTGTGTATGTGAAGTTTAGGTTAACTGAAGCTTCGAGTTTTCAGGTTTCTTCGCCTGATGCTTCTGCTCAGGTCCTCGGACGAGGGGGACAGAAGCCGGAGCCAGACCATTCGCATAAGCATACAGGCGAAGAAACCTATATATTAGTTTGGACAACAACTCCTTGGACTCTTCCATCAAATGTTGCTTTGGCAGTTGGTGAAGATATTGATTATGTTCGCGTTGAAATAGTTTCTAGCCTTGAAGGTTTCGAAAAGAAAACAGGAGAAAAAGTTGTAATGCAAAAGGCACCACACAAAGAATTTTTAATTCTTGCGAAATCACGACTTTCTATTTTGGAAGGAGAATATAAAATTGTTGAAGAATTAAAAGGAAAAGATTTAATTGGTCTTTCTTATGAGCCGTTATATCCATATACAAAATTAATTGCTTCTAAAGAAGAAACAGAAAAGATGGGTAATGCTTATAAAATATATGGAGCGGATTTTGTGACGACCGAAGATGGAACAGGAGTTGTACATATTGCACCTATGTATGGGCAAGATGACTTTGATCTTGGAAACGAAGTAGGATTACCTAAGTGCCATCTTGTCGGGCTTGATGGAAAATTCTTGGAAGGGACTGACTTTTTAAAAAATAGATTTGTTCGAGACGAAGATGTGGCTGTCGATATAATAAAAGATTTAGCTGGAAAAGGACTTTTGTATAAGAAAGAAAAGTATGAACACACTTACCCTCATTGCTGGAGATGTAAAACAGCTCTTGTCTATTACGCACGAGATTCTTGGTATATCAGAATGTCTGCGCTTAAAGACAAGATGGTTAAAGAAAATGAAAGTATAAATTGGGAGCCTTCATATATTAAAGAAGGGCGTTTTGGAGAGTGGCTAAAAGATATTAAAGATTGGGCAATCTCTCGAGAAAGATATTGGGGGACTCCACTTCCTGTCTGGAAATGTGACGCTTGTGGCAAGATAGAAGTCTTAGGAGGAGTTGAAGACATAAAATCTAAAGCAAAAACTTCTGGTAATAAATATTTTGTAATGCGTCATGGTGAATCTGAAAATAATTTAGATGGAAAAATAAATACTTCTGATGAATATCGAGTTAGCCATCTAACAGAAAAGGGTGTCAATGAGACAAGAACTAATGCAGAAAACTTGAAAAATGAAAAAATAGATTTAATTATTTCTTCACCTGTAACAAGAGCAAGAGAAACTGCCATAGAAGTAGCAAAAATATTGGGATATGATGAAAAAAATATTTTAATCGAAGAAAGTCTAACTGAATACAAGGTCTCAAAATATGAAGGTAAAACTTGGCAAGATTATCACAATGATTATCCAAACACTGAAGAGAATTTCTATAAAACAGAAGAGGGAAGTGAGACTTGGAATGAACTTAGAAAAAGGTCAATGGATTTCTTGTATGATCTAGAAAATAAATATCAAGGTAAAAATATTTTAATCGTAACACATGGAGGACCGGCTTGGTTAATGCTTGCTGGTATAGATGGATATGGGGCAAAACAAACTTTGTCTATGCTAAAAGATTTTTCTTATCTTTCAAATTCAGAAATTAGAGAGCTTAATTTTAAACCAATTCCGCATGATGAAAATTATGAATTAGACTTACATAGACCATATATAGATGAAGTGGATATTGTTTGTGATTGTGGCGGAAAACTAGAAAGAGCAAAAGAAGTTATGGATGTTTGGCTAGATTCCGGTTCTATGCCTTTTGCACAAAATCACTATCCTTTTAGCACAAAAGATATTGCTTATCCAGCTGATTTTATTAGCGAAGGAATAGATCAAACAAGAGGTTGGTTCTACACTCTTCATGCAGTGGGGAATATTATGGGCAAAGGAAAAGCCTTTAAGAACGTAATTTGTTTAGGGCTCGTGCTCGATGCAAATGGCAAGAAAATGTCAAAATCTCTCGGCAATGGAGTTGACCCTTGGGAGATGATGGATAAATACGGAGTAGATACTCTTCGCCTTTGGATGTATTCTGTTAACCAACCTGGCGAACCAAAAAACTTTGATGAAAAAACTGTGTCAGAATTAAATAATAAGTTTTTCAATTTATTTTA
>CAZBHU010000021.1:0-5251 GCA_964492035.1 uncultured Candidatus Saccharibacteria bacterium | reverse complement strand
TGAAGCAAAACAAACACTTTATTTTGTGTTTAAAACAATGGCAAAACTATTAGCTCCTTTTGCCCCATTTTCGGCAGAGGATATTTGGCAAAAATTGAAATTAGAAAATGATGTTTCGAGTGTCCATTTTTCGTCTTGGCCTGAAATGTTTGATTATGATGAAAAAATTATAGAAGAGATGAAAGATTTGAGAGAAATTGTGACACTAGGATTACAGGCTCGTCAAAAATCTTCTATCCCAGTAAGACAACCATTGGGTTGCGTGGTTGTTAAAAAGTATAACCTAGAAGAAAAATATGTCCCAATACTTAAGGATGAATTGAATATTAAGGATGTAAAATTTGAAGAGGGTCAAGAGCTAGAAGTTGTTCTTGATACAAACATTACAGAAGATTTAAAGAAAGAAGGAAATTATAGAGAATTAATTAGAGCTATTCAAGACATAAGGAAGAAAAATGATTTAAATCCAAACGACTTAATCACCCTTGTGATTAAAACGAACGAAGAAGGGAAAGAGTTGATAGAGAAGTTCAAAGAAAGCCTTCAAAAATTAGTATCAGCTAAAAACATTGAATATAAAGAGAACGATGGAGAAGAAATAAAAATAGATCAATTAACATTCATCGTTAAAGTGGTAAAATAAATAAGTAGAATATCTTAAAATGTATCATCATATTTATCACACCCAAGGGTTTGTATTGTCTTCTCGAAACACAGGGGAAGCTAATAAAATCCTAACTGTCTTTACTAGAGAGTTAGGACTTATTCGAGCGACAGTTCAAGGAATAAGACTAAATAAATCAAAATTAAAATTCTCTATCCAAGATTTATCGTTTGCTACAATAGATTTTGTTAAAGGAAAAGAAGTTTGGAGAATAACATCAGCTAAAAATATAACATCATTTCCTTTGGCCAGAGCCAATAATGATTCCCTGGTTTTGATAATGAGAATATCAAGCTTACTAGAAAGATTTTGTGGTCCAGAAATATCAAACGAAAAAATATTCGATGAACTAATTCAGGCTTTGTATATCTTGGATGATAATGTTGAAAATTCTACAAGGGAGGCTTTGGAACTTCATTTAGTTTTAAGAATAATGCATGAATTGGGGTATATTGGAGAATCAGATCTATTGTCTCGTTATTTGGCGACTTCTTTTGATAAAGATAAGACAGAAAATCTTTTAAAAGAAAGACAATCAATAATTTCTCATATTAATAAAGCCCTATCAGAAAGTCAGTTATAAAGTATATTTTTTATGATATAATATTCTTATGTCAGATAATAAAGGTAAAATAGAAGATTTAAAAAGGAATTTATACGATCCTAAATACAACAAGTCTACTAGCTACAGAATTGGAGTTTTAAGAGAGATTAAACATGAAGTTAAAGATCAATGGGATAAGCCCAAAGAAGAAGATATGCCCGTAAAAAAGAAAAAAATAAAAAGTTCTTTTTTTAAGAAATTTTTTATACTTTCAATAATATTTTTTATTGGAGCAGTTGGTTATACTTCTTACAAATTTTTATTGGATGACAGTACTGTATCTAGTAATAAAATAGACTTAGAAATAATTGGAAATTCTTTTGCTAAAGGAGGAGAGGATTTACCTTTACAAATAGAGATAACAAACAGAAATAATGCGAGCTTAGAGTTTGCGACTCTAATAATAGAGTACCCGAGAGGAGCGAACGACGATTCTGATGTTGTTAGACTTGAAAAAGATGAAATTGGGATAATTAAACCAGGAGAAAGTGTAATAAGAAACATAAGAGTTAAATTATATGGAGCAGAAAAATCAATAAGAAACATTAAGGCAAGTTTAGAATATCATCCAGAAGGCTCAAATGCAGCTTTTACAAAAGAAAAATATTACCCGGTTACTATCAGTATGGCACCAATTTCACTTAAGATAGAAGGGCCTAGTGGTGTTACAGAAAACCAACAAATAAGTTTAAAAATAACTACCACTTTAAATACATCTCTTCCAGATGAGCATCCTGTGTTGCAGTTGAAATATCCAAGTAGTTTTATTTTTGAAAGTGCGAATACTTTACCAATGAACAATAACAGCATTTGGGATTTATCTGAAATTACTCCTACCAATCCTATTACTGTAGAAATTAAAGGTAAGCTTATTGGACAAGCTGGAGATGAACAAGTTTTTCACGCATATGCGGGGACAATGGATGATAAGGACTCAACAAAAGTAAATATTATTTATAGTTCTGTTTTGCAAAAAATTGTTTTAGAAAATCCATTTTTGGATATAAAGGTTTTGGTTAATAATCAAGACCAGAAAGAATATGCCGTAGATGGCGGAAAAGAAGTAGATGTGACTATTAGCTGGAAAAACAACCTTTCGACGAGTATTTCAGATGCAGAAATTAGGGCTAGCTTGTCTGGAAATATTTTTGATAAAAATAATGTTAGAGAAGCAGGGGGGTATTACGATTCTCTTAATAGCCAGATCATCTGGAATAAAAGTACTTTTAGAGATTTAGCCAGTATTGAACCAGGTGGTTCGGGTAAGGTTTCCTTTACTCTCATTCCTTTAGGTATTAGTAGTCTTTCAGGAATAAGAAATCCACAGGCATTGGTCAGTGTAAGCATAAAAGGTAAGCAACCATTATACGGGACAGATTTTTCAAGTGTTGATAATTTCACTGAAAAAATTATTAAATTAAAAACAGACTTCCAGGTAGCTTCGTCTCTTGGATACTTGTCGGGGAGCTTGCCACCAAAAGCTGAAACGATTACTACTTATATAGTCACTTGGACCCTTTCGAACACTACTAATAGTGTTAATCAAGCTAATGTTTCAGCGATGTTACCTATATATGCCGATTGGGTTGGTTTTGTCGCCGGAACAAAAGAAAATATAACTTACAACAAAGAAAATAGGGAAATAAATTGGAAGATAGGTTCTGTTTTGCCTGGAACAGGGCTAGACTCAAATCGAGAAGTATCGTTTATTTTGACATTTAAACCTTCTTTGTCTCAGGTTGGACAAGCTCCGGTTTTGGTTCAAAACATTACATTAACAGGAAATGATTCATATTCAGGAGCTCAAGTTGGTTATGCAAGAAACAATTTGTATATATCATCAATTAGTGGAGTCTCGGCTGGAAGTGGAAGCGGAACAGTTTCAAATTAAAAGTAGATTAAAAATAAAAATGAAAAAAGAAGAAAACAAATTAATGGAATCAATTATTTCTCTTTGTAAAAGAAGAGGGTTTATTTACCAAGGCTCAGAAGCTTATGGGGGATTAGCTGGAACCTGGGATTACGGGCCACTTGGAGTATCTTTAAAAAATAACATAAAAAATTCTTGGTGGAAAAAATTTGTTGATTCTCGAGAAGACATGTACGGAGTAGATGCTGCAATATTAATGCATCCAGCTGTCTGGAAAGCTTCTGGACATGTTGATACTTTTACTGATCCACTTGTGGAATGTGTTAAATGTAAAAAGCGTTTTAGAGAAGACACGCTAAAAGAAGCTGGTTTGTGTGATGATTGTGGAAGTCCTGTAGGAACCCCTAGGGCTTTTAATATGATGTTTAAGACCCAAATAGGGGCCGTAGAAGACACTTCAGCCACTGTATATTTAAGACCAGAAACAGCTCAAGGCATGTTTGTTAATTTTAAGAATATTGTTGATTCATTTCACCCAAAGCTTCCTTTTGGGCTAGCTCAGATAGGAAAAGCTTTTCGAAATGAAATAACTCCGAGGGATTTTATTTTTAGAGTTAGAGAATTTGAACAAATGGAGATTGAATATTTTTTGAAGCCAGATAATTGGGAAAATTATTTTGAATATTGGAGAACAGAAATGATTGAATGGATGGAGAACATAGGGTTAGATATGTCTAAAGTACATGAAGTAGAAATTGATAAAGATAGTTTGGCTCATTATTCGAAAAGAACAATTGATTTTGAGTTTGATTTTCCTTTTGGGACAAAAGAATTATATGGTTTGGCGTATCGAACAGATTTTGATTTAAGTAGGCATAACCTTACTTATCAAGATGAAGAGACTAATGAAAAAATTATTCCACATGTTATCGAACCATCCTTGGGGGTAGACCGAACAGTTCTCGCACTGTTGGTTGGGGCCTATAAAGAAGATACGAACGGTGAAGAGCCAAGGTCATATCTAGCTTTCAAACCATCAATTGCTCCTGTTATTTGTGCCGTGTCTCCTTTGTTAAAAAATAAACCAGAGTTAAAGGAAAAAGCTCATTTGGTTTATCGAATGCTTAAGGATGAATTTGGAAGAGTAATGTGGGATGATAATGGAAACATTGGTAAAAGATATAGAAGACAAGATGAGATTGGGACACCATGGTGTATCGTTATAGACTTCGACTCACTGGAAGATGATACGGTTACAGTACGAGATAGAGATACAGGATTTCAAGAAAGAGTCAAAAAAGAAGAACTGATTGATTATATAAAAGATAAAATTAATCAATAAATACAATAAATACCACATTTAAATTATCATTAAAATGTGGTATTATTGTTTTAGCCATGGAAGGAAAAATAAATAACACACAAATAAATATCTCGAGTAAGAGCTTTGTTAAGCTTTTGATTTTTATGTTGATTTGTCTGGCGTTATACAAGCTTTATAACATCATCTTAATAATACTTGTGGCAATTGTTATTGCTTCGTTTGTAGAGTCAGCGGTTACTAAATTAAAACCATACGTTAAAAATAGATCATTTGCTGTGTTCTTGGTATATGCTATAGCCATCGGACTTGTTGTCGGTTTGTTATCTGTATTTATGCCTGTCTTTATAAGAGAAATGTCGGCTTTGGTTTCTTCTCTGAGTCAGTATATTCCAAGTGGTAGTGTGCTAAATACATTTCAACCAGATACATTGACGGGGGCGAAAGATGTTTTTTCGGATATTTCTAAAAATGCATCTATTGGTGAAGTAATTTCAAGTTTTAAAAATTTGATGGACAGTATGTCGGGAGGATTTATGGATGTGTTTGGAGGGGCGTTTGGTGGAGTGATAAATTTTGTTTTTATTTTAATTATTTCTTTCTATCTATCGATTACCGAAAAAGGAGTAGAAAATTTCTTAAGAATAGTAACGCCTAGAAAACAAGAAGAATATGTAATAAGTCTTTGGGAGAGAACAGAGAGAAAGATTGGTTTGTGGATGCAAGGACAGATGCTTCTTGGACTTATAGTTGGAGTTTTGGCCTACTTGGGATTAACAATTTTGGGGGTTA
>CAZBHU010000020.1:0-7558 GCA_964492035.1 uncultured Candidatus Saccharibacteria bacterium | reverse complement strand
GTCGCAGACAAGATAGTTGAATCAGAAGCAGAATTCTTCTCATTTGGAACAAACGACCTTACCCAAATGGGAGCTGGTATTTCTAGAGATGATGCTGGAAAATTCTTAAAAGAATATGTTGCTAAGGGTATTTATGAAGATGATCCTTTTGAAACCTTGGATCAAGAAGGTGTTGGTGAATTGATAAAAATAGCAATCAAAAAAGGACGCAGCGTTAAAAAAGATCTAAAGATTGGTATTTGTGGAGAACATGGTGGAGAACCAAAAACAGTAGCATTCTGTCATAACGAAGGATTCTCTTATGTATCTTGTTCACCATTTAGAGTTCCAATCGCAAGGTTAGCAGCTGCCCAAGCAGCCATAAAAAATAAGACTAGGAAATAAAAAAGTTATTTTTAAAACACCCTAAACATTGGGGTGTTTTAAATTATTTGAAATGATATAATTAAAAGATGAATGAAAACAATTTTAAATTTAAAAAAATTTTTATAATCTTTTTATTTATATTAACTTTGGGTTTAATTATTTTTAGTCTTGCAAGTGATTACAAAAAAAACAAGCAAGGTGAAAACGCAAGAATAGAAAATCTCAATACAATAAGTGAAGAGCAAATAAAAAATTGTTATTACAGAAAAATTATAAACGAAAATGGATTCTCTGATGTTGCCTGGCTAAGAGTAGAGGAACACAACTTGAACGTCAAAGGAGAATTAAGAAATTTACCAGCCGAAACAGATTCAAAAATAGGACTTTTTGAGGGGCAAATTATAGAAATTAATTCTTCAAACAATATTAAAAAAGCCAATGTAATCTGGGACACCCTAGCAGAAGGAATGCAAAACAAAGAAGAACTCATTTTTGATTATGGAGAACAATATGCTATAGCTTACTTTGGAGAAGTTTTCGATCGTGGAGATGGGGTTTATGTATTTAAAGACAAAGACAATCTATTCCCACAAAACAAAATGGATAAAATAGATTGCTTAGAATTAGAAGAAAAAATAGCGGTTGAAAAATACGTGAGAGAAAATATAAAGAATATTTCTACTGTAAAAGAAATCTTAGGTGGTAGTTGGTATGTTACAAAAATTACAATAAATAATGATAACAACATAGGAGAAGTTGAATATGAGGACGGGCATATCACAGAAAAAGCTACTTTTGACTATAGATATAACCCTGAATCAAAAATTGTAGACATCATGAACTTCAAACAGATCTAGTTATTGTTCTTTTATCAAATGAGTGATACAATAGATATATTATTAATAAATTTTTAAAATAAAAAATTTATGGCAAAAGGAATGACACATAAAAAAGATGTAAAAAAACCTAAAAAGGCTACTAAGAAATAGGTCAAAACCCCGGGCTTGACCCGGGGTTTTGTTTTGGATATAAAGCTTTTTGTTATATAATAAAAATATAAAAAATAATTAGATAAAGATATGGAATCAAAAACTAAAATCATAGCAACATTAGGTCCAGCAAGTGAAAAAAGGGGAGTCCTAGAGGAATTTATTAAACATAAAGTGGACATTATACGTCTAAATTTTTCGTGGGGAAACCCTGATTGGCATAAAAGATTAATAGATACGATCAGAGAATTAAATTCAAATTACAACACAAATGTTGAGATAATGCAAGATTTATCTGGGCCTAGAATTCAAGATGAAAAAGGACATCGATTTAACAAAGAAACTTGTGGTGATATTGTTACAGAAAAAGATATAACTGATTTAGAGTTTGGAATAAAACATGGCTTAGACTATATCGCTATGTCTTTCGTGGGCTGTGCTGATGATGTTGTTAATCTTAGAAACATAATAAAAGAAAAAGGTGGAAATCAAAAAATTATCTCTAAAATAGAAAGGGCAGAAGCAATCCACAACATAGACGAAATTATTAAAGTTTCTGATGGAATAATAATTGCTCGTGGAGATTTAGGTAATGAAATGCCACTAGAAGAAATTCCATTTATTCAACACGAAATTATTAACAAGTGCAACCAAGCGGGTAAAATGGTTATAGTCGCTACTCAGATGTTGTATTCAATGGTAGAAAATGACACTCCAACCAGAGCTGAAGTATCTGATGTTGCTTATGCAATCATTGATGGAGCCAATGGAATACTTTTATCTGATGAAACTGCTCGAGGTAAATATCCAATAGAATCTATTTCTTACCTTGAAAAAATTGCATTAAGTTCAGAAAAACACAGTGACATTATATTAATAGGCTAAACAACAAAATAAAATGCAAGAAGAAAAAATTATTTATATCACAAGGAAAATACCTGATACTGGTTTAAAATTACTACAAGAGCACGGTATTGTTTATGATATTGGAAAGTTTAAAAAACCCCCAGCCAAAAAAGACTTAATCCGAGAATTAAAAAAGAAGCCATACCTGGGCGTGATTTCTTTTTTGACCGACAAAATTGATACTGATATTTTTGAAGCATGTCCAACTGCTAAAATTTTTGCAAACTTTGCTGTGGGCTATGACAATTTAAACGTAGAAGATGCTAAGGCTAAAAATATCTTTCTGACCAATACTCCAGGAACTTCTGCGACGGCAGTAGCTGAGCACACCGTTGCTCTCATGCTGGCTTTAACGACCAGATTAGTTGAGGGCGATGAATATATGAGGCGTGGTAAATATAGAGGTTGGGATCCAGATATTTTTATAGGCACTGATTTAAAAAATAAAACAATAGGTCTTATTGGAGCAGGCCAAATAGGAACAGAGGTAGCTAAGATGTTGAGGTATGGTTTTAATGCCAATGTTATTTATAGTGACATCAAAAGAAATACCGATTTAGAAAATATTGATGGTATAGTCAGAAGAGAGACTGATGAAGTTTTGAGAGAATCAGATATTGTTTCTCTACATGTTCCATTACTTCCAACAACTAGACACTTAATTAACGCAGAGTCTCTAAAAACAATGAAATCTAGTTCTTTTTTGATAAATACTTCTCGTGGCCCTGTTGTTGATGAAAATGCCCTTATCGAAGCACTGGAAAAAGATATTATTCGTGGGGCTGGATTAGACGTATTTGAATTTGAGCCAAAATTGGCCAAAGGATTAACTAAATTGCCAGATGTAATAATTACTCCACATATCGCATCTTCAAGACAATCAGCAAGAGATATGATGTCAGAGATCGCAGCCAAAAATATTATTTCAGTTTTAGAAAACGGAAAACCAATTAATAGTATTTATTAATATAAAACCCCGATTTCTCGGGGTTTTATATATTTTGCGTTAACTTAAAATAATTATAATATATAAACATGGAGCCATTAGCTCACAAAATAAGACCAATTGATCTAACGGGATTTATCGGGCAAGAACACTTGGTCGGCAAAGACAAACCTTTAAATATTGCAATAGCAAAAAAGCATGTTTTTTCGTTTGTTCTTTGGGGGCCTCCGGGAGTTGGAAAAACAACTCTTGCTCGAATATATGCTCGTGCTATCAATGCAGATTTCTATGAACTCTCTGCTGTTTCGGCATCAAAAGATGACATTCGAAAAATTCTCGACGAATCTCCAAAAGGCACTGGCACTCTTCTCGGCCCTAAAATTATTTTTTTAGATGAAATACATCGCTTCAATAAAGCCCAACAAGATTTTCTTTTACCATTTGTGGAAAATGGAAAACTAGTATTAATTGGTGCAACAACTGAGAACCCTAGTTTTGAAGTAATACCAGCTCTTCTTTCTCGATGTAAAGTTTTTGTCCTAGAGAGCTTACAACCTGAGGAAATGAGAAAGATTTTAAAAAGAACCGGTTTTAAAATTGATAAAAAATCTTCAGATTGGATTATCGAATACGCAGAAGGTGACGCTAGACAAGCTATTTCTATCATTGAAGATACTTTTTCTTTATACAAAGATCTCACGATTGAAAATCTCAAAAATACAATTCAATCAAAATTAATTCGTTATGACAAAAAAGGGGAGGAGCATCACAACCTGATCAGTGCTTTTATTAAGAGTATGAGATCTAGCCAACCAGACCCCACATTATACTATTTGTCAAGGATGATTATGGCAGGAGAAGATCCGAAGTTTATTGCTCGAAGAATGGTAATTTTTGCTTCTGAAGATATAGGACTAGCACAACCAACGGCACTAGTAGTAGCTAACGAAGTATTTCGCGCCGTTGAAACAATTGGATATCCTGAATGCGCTATAAACTTGGCCCACGGAGCTACTTACTTAGCCTTGGCCAAAAAGGACAGGAGTGCTTATGAAGCCCTCAGAATGGCCCAGGATGATGTTTTGACCTATGGGAACCTTCCAGTACCACTTAATCTAAGAAATGCGCCGACAAAGCTTATGAAGGACTTAGGGTATGGAAAAGGGTATGAAAGATACACAGAGAAGGATTTGATGCCACTTAAATTAAAAAATAAAAAATATTTAAAGAGAGGAGATAGTAAGAATAGTTAAAAATACTTAATTTTTAATTATTATTAATTATAAAAGGCTTTATCTTTATTCTAGTGTCGCAAAAGATATATTGTGCGACGTTGTGTATCTTTTTAAATAAGGCCAATAAGTACTCCCCCCAAGGTATTATTCCTGGTATTTAGCTATGCAATCATTGAAGCTTTTAACCTGTCCATTATACGAATTTATATCTCGTTCGACTTGATCTACTAGATTGTTATAATAAATTACTAAATTATTATATTCTTCTACTTTCTTTATTCTTTCTTCCTTATTGTTGGAGCTTGAATATCCCCTACTAGTGTTAATTCTAACAAGTCGCATGCGTAAGTCTTCTTCCATATCATTGATTTGTTTTTGATTAAAAATTACTAAATCTTGTAAACTGCTATTAATCTTTGGGCATAGACTTTTAGGTGTCCCAAAATGCTGTACAGCCACCCAAACGTTTTCTCCGTTGAAAACTCCTCGGGCAACAGCAACTCCAATCTCAGCATAACTAGGCTTTAAAATATTTTTTCGGTGTCCAAAACTACCCATCCAGGCATCAACCAAATCTTTATCATTCTTAAAACTGCCCATGGCCAAATTTTCTCCAATTAAGATATATTCATATCCAACTTCATCACTGAGATTATCTATCCCTACTCCGTCTGGCGAAACGTGTTCAAAATATTGTTTTTCTAAAATATCTTTTAATTTTTTTTCCGCAGAAAGATTTAATAGTTTATTCTCTGTTAAATTAGATAATTTATTTTTTACTCGAACTATATTTGTTTCAATAATAACCTGATCTTTTGTTAGATCTGTTTCGTTAATATTAATTAATTTATTTATAAACTTTAAAGCTCCTGGGGTTTCTGGAATAATCTTAGTTTGATCTTTGACTTCCAATGAATTTTTACTATCTAAATTTAAAAGCCCGCTCCTCTCTGCTGTGTTTATAAAAAAAGAAATTATATTTTGTCTAAAAACAAAAATAATAATAACTAAAAAAACTACCCCTAGTATTATTCTGTACTTTTTTGTATTGAAATTTTTCATTTTATTTACAAGTAGAAGAATAGGTAAATCCGGATTTTTCTGCATCTTCCCTATTTTTAAACCATATTTGATTTTCTAATTTGATTCTATTGGCTCCACTACAATCCCGACTGTAGTATTTAGTTCCATTTTTTGAAGCTACATATCTTTTTTCACCATTCAAAGCTTCTTCTTTATTATAACCTGTTTCTTGATCATTAACTACCTTATTTTCAATAATAACATTATCTTCCCCTTCCCCATTAACCGATAATCTTCCGAGGCCAAAAGAAGCCCCTCCGACAAGAACAACTACAATGATCAACAAAAAGACTTGTTTATCAAAGTTGATTTTGCTCTTGATTTTATTCGATAAATTAGTTATACTCATTATTACTTAATTATAAATAATTAATTGGCTACTGGCTAGCCCAAATACAATATATGGCACACAGGATGGCCGGAGGTACGGCCAAAAACTTAAGAGATTCAAATCCAAAATACCTTGGTACTAAACTATATGATGGTGAAAAAGCAAAAGCTGGATCAATCATTGTAAGGCAAAGAGGGACAAAAATCCTTCCAGGTAAAAATGTTGGACAAGGAAAAGATCACACTTTGTTTGCTTTAAAAGAAGGTACAGTTAAATTTAAATCAAAAAGAAAGACAAATTTTGACAGAACTACTTCAGTAAAGAAAACAGTTGAGGTGATGTAAATAATCTCAAACAAAAAATCTCCCATATGGGAGATTTTTTGTTTATTCTACTATTATTTCACACTCGCCTTCTGAATTACCCTTTTTAATAATTACAGAATGTCGGCCTAAGGTTTTGATGTGATCCATTATTATATATTTATCATCTATAGATTCTCCTGTTAAATTTTTTATCGCAGAACTTACATCTCTAGGAGTAACTGATTTAAATAATACACCTTTATCATTGGCCTTAGATTTTATAGTAATTTTTTTATTATTAATTTCTGAAACAAGAGAAGCAAAAATTTTATTTTCTTCTTGCCTTTCTCTTTCTCTTTTTGCTTTTTTTGCTTCTAATTGTGATAGGGCTTGTGGTGTGGCCAATACTGCTTTGCCTTTTGATATTAATACATTGTGAGCAAAACCATCTTTTAAATCAAGAACATCGTCTTTTTTCCCTATTTTTGGTACGTCAATAAGTAATATAACTTTCATCTTGTTAGAGATATCTCCTCCCACGAAGGGGATGGGCGTTTCTAATTAATTATAATTTAGTAATATGAATTTTGTTTATATTCTATTTACCCGTTAATAATATCACATACACATCTCTAACGGGATTCATTCCAATACTATATCATTTCATTTTTTCTCACGCAAATATTATCTCTTTAACAAAAAACACCAAAGATTATTAATTTTTGGTGTTTTTAGTAAGTAGTATTTTCCTACTTCATCTTCCCTTTCGTCATTGGTCCAACAATACCATCAGGGGTTAGATTATTAGATTTCTGGAAGGTAATAACAGCGGTCTTGGTCATTGGTCCAAAGATTCCATCTTCTACTAGTTTTAATTTAAGATTGTTGTTCAAGAATCTTTGTAATTCTTTAACAAAGTTATTGCGTTGTCCTTGTTTTAGTAACGTAGTACCAAGGTTGTAGGCAGAAGGAGTAGTGGTGACTGTTACTTCTGTCGTGTTTAGAGCTAATGTTTTTACTTTAGGCATATACCCAATTACCCTACTACCTGAAGATGATGAGGACTCTGTATATGTAGCAAATTTAGTAAAGTGTTTTGTCCAAATAATTAGATCTCCAGACACATTCTTTTTACAATCTCCATCTGTTCCTAGATTTGCATTTGCCCAAGCCTGTGAATCTTCGGCACAGCTTTTTGTAATCTCTGTGAAATCAGAACCGTTTCTTGAGTATCCAATCTTTTTGTCCACTTCTCCTGGTATTAATATTCTAACTGCATTTTCAAAAGATAATTTAACTCCAGAATATCCAATTTCCAAAGCGGTACTTAAGTTTCTTGATTTACCGCTTGTTTTCGGAATTTGTATAGTAGTGACAACCGGAGCTTTAATTATTCC
>CAZBHU010000019.1:0-7561 GCA_964492035.1 uncultured Candidatus Saccharibacteria bacterium | reverse complement strand
TTCTATATATTTCAATAGCTTCTCTCGCTTCCATCACCGTTCTGATGCCATTTTTAATGGACAGGATAAATAAGGGAGAAGAAAATGGGCAAAAGGCTAAAAAATTCTTAAATAATGTATTTAGCGCATATTCTTATTTTATGTTGGTGGCCAGTGTGATGATAGCTATTTTTATGCCGGTTATAGTTAAATATATTGCCCCTGGTTTTACAGAATCTCAAATACAATCACTCGTTGTTACCAGTAGGATAATGCTCTTATCTCCAGTTTTTATTGGTTTATCAAACTTAATTGGTACCGTGACTCAACTATTCAAAAACTTTTTAGTTTTCTCTCTTTCCCCAGTTTTTTATAACGTTGGAATATTGATTGGTATATATTTTATATATCCAAGCATGGGCGTTTATGGACTAGCTTTTGGAGTGGTAATCGGAGCGATAATGCACTTTTTGATTCAAGTGCCCGTTGTTGTAAAACACGGCTTCTTTCCTCGTTTTACTTTTAAAATAAATTGGAAAGAAATTTATGAAGTAATTAAAATATCAGCTCCTCGTACCCTGACTCTATCTTGTAACAGCTTAGCTTTTATTTTTTTAATTTCCATGGCTTCTAGTTTAAAACCGGGATCCATTTCACTTTTTACTTTTGCTTATAATTTACAATCTGTACCTGTTGGTATAATTGGAATTTCTTATTCAGTTGCAGCTTTTCCTTTGTTGGTTAAGTGTTTTTCATCAAAAGATATAAATACTTTTGTAAGTCATATAGTAGAAGCAGTAAAGCAAGTAATTTTTTGGTCTTTGCCGATAATCGCACTTTTTGTAGTTTTACGAGCCCAAATCGTTCGGGTAATTTTAGGCTCAGAATCTTTTTCTTGGGCTGATACTCGTCTAACTGCGGCTTCAGTAGCATTGTTCGTAATATCTTTGGTAACACAAGGCTTGGTTCTTTTGCTTGTTCGGGGTTATTACGCAGCAGGAAATACAAAAAAACCTCTTTTTGTAAATGTTTTTTCATCCATAATGGTAATAGTTTTTGCTAAAACATTTATTTTTATATTTAATCAGTATCCTCACTCTCTCTACTTCATAGAAGATATTTTGAGAGTTCGAGGTGTTCCTGGGACTATTATGTTGGCGTTACCAATGGCTTTTGCCTTAGGTTCTGTTTTAAATTTTATTTTGATTTGGATTGTCTTTGTAAAAGATTTTCCTGTTAATAAAAACCTTCAAGTAGCTAGGACTTTTTTCCAGAGTCTGGCTGGATCTTTGGTTGTTGGAGCTATCTCTTATTTATGTTTAGGATTTTTTGATAATATATTTAATATTAATACGGGAATAGGTATATTTATGCAAGGTTTACTTTCTGGAATGATCGGCGTGGTGGCAGGATTATCTACACTTTATTTATTAAAAAATAAACAATTACTAGATTTAATAAAAGTCATAAGTCATAAATTTAGCAAAAAAATAGTAATTGCCCCAGAACAAGGTGACTTATAGTAAACAACAAAATGTTTTGATATTATTGGCTTTTTTGATAGTATAAGCTTATGTCATTTGATGATAACAAAATAAGAAATTTCTCGATCATTGCCCATATAGACCACGGCAAGAGCACTTTAGCTGATCGCATGCTCGAAATAACTGGCACAATTGAGAAAAGAAAAATGAAAGAACAGGTTTTAGATTCTATGGATCTAGAAAGAGAAAGAGGGATAACCATAAAGATGCAACCCGTGCGCATGGAATTTCCGCTAGAAGGACAAAAATACGTTTTGAATCTTATTGACACTCCAGGGCATATTGATTTTTCTTATGAAGTTTCGAGAGCACTAAAAGCTGTTGAAGGCTCTATTTTGTTGGTTGATGCTACACAAGGGGTTCAAGCTCAAACTTTAACAACCCTTCAAATGGCAAGAGAGTTAGGCCTTGTAATAATTCCAGTTCTATCAAAGATAGATTCACCATTAGCAAAAGTAGATGAAGTAAAAATGGAAGTTGCTATTCTTTTGAATATTGATCCAGATGAAATATTACAAGTATCAGGTAAGACGGGGGATGGAGTAAAAGAATTATTAGAAGAGATAATAAAAAGAGTTCCTTCTCCTAAAATAAAAGAAATACCGACTGGTGGTTATAATACAGGGCAAGCTTTAATTTTTGATTTTAAATATGATAACCATCGTGGGGTTATTGTTTATGTTCGAGTAATGGAAGGACATTTTAAAAAAGGAGAATCTTTGTTTTTTGCAATATCTCAAGAAAAATTTATTTCCTTGGAAGTTGGGGTTTTTAACCCAGAAGAAGAACCAAGAAGTGATTTAAGTAGTGGTGAAATTGGTTATATTGTAACGGGGATTAAAAAACCCGGAATTGCTTCTGTTGGGGATACAATTACTTTTTTGAAAAAACCAATGCCAGCTCTATCTGGATATCAAAATCCCAGACCAGTAGTTTGGGCTTCTGTTTACCCGGAGAGCCAAGACGATTTTCCCGCTCTTAAGCAAGCATTAGGTAGATTAAAACTTTCAGATTCATCTTTTTCTTTTGAAGAAGAAACTTCGGGAGCTCTTGGTAGAGGATTTCGTTGTGGGTTCTTGGGTATGCTACACCTAGAAATAATTTCAGAAAGATTAAATAGAGAATTTAACTTAGATCTAATTATAACGATGCCCTCTATTACCTATAAGGCGATAATGAAAAATGGTAAAGAACTAATTATTTATTCACCTCATTTATTTCCTAACGACGGAGATGCTAAGGAAATTTTTGAGCCATGGGTAAATGTAAAAATTATTACACCTACAAAATACTTAGGAGTATTGATGCCTTTTCTTTATGAACATGAAGCACTAGTAACAGAAACAGATAATTTTGGAGATAACCGATCATCCATAGATTTAGAAATGCCACTTCGAGAACTGATGAGAAATTTTTTTGACGACATGAAAAGCATCACTTCTGGTTACTCTTCTATTTCATACGAAATAGGTGAATATAAGTCAGCAGACGTGGTTAGAATGGATATTATTGTAGCTGATGAAATAATGCCAGCTTTTAGTCGTATAATATCAAGAAGGAGAGTAAACGAAGAGGCCAAGGTTCAAGTAGAGAAGCTTAGAGATATTATACCCAGACAACAATTTGCATTTAAAATTCAAGCTAAGGCTTTAGGGCGGATAGTTTCTTCAGAAGCGGTATCTGCTTTTAGAAAAGATGTTTTGATGCACGGTAGTAAGGTTGTGGGAGGAGGGGATGTAACTCGTAAATTAAAGCTTCTAGAGAAGCAAAAGAGGGGTAAAAAGAAGATGCAGGCGAGAGCAAAAATAAACATCTCGCATGATGTTTTCTTAAAGATGATTAGAGGTAGTAATGATTAAGATTTAAAATAAACCTGGAGCGTAAAGTAAAATCATACTGATGATTACCAAAACAGCAATTATCCCGAATCCTTTTTCTATTTTCTTTTTATTCTTTGGACTGAAAAACATGATATAATATTATCATTATTTATGGTTAAATTCAAGAAAACAAATAATTACAAATTTTGGCATTCACCCCTAGCTCTGGTTGTTTTATTTGTCATGGTTGTTTTATTTAGTTACAATATTGCAGGTCTTGCTAAAAAATCTAGAGATACAAATGAAAAAAGAAATTTGATTTTAAAAGAAATTAAATATCTTAAAGACAAAAGTGAATCTTTAAATAAAGAAATCTCAGAACTAGAGACTGATTTTGGAAAAGAAGAAGAATTAAGAAGAAAACTTCCTGTAACAAAAGAGGGAGAAAAAATGGTTATTATATTGGATGAAGAACCCAACATGGAAACTATCGTGATAGAAAAAGAACAAAAAGGTGGGTGGAGTCGTTTTTTGGAGATTTTTAAAAATAAGTAGTAATTTGCGGGATTAGTTTAGTGGTAAAATGAGTGCTTCCCAAGCATTAGACAGGAGTTCGATTCTCCTATCCCGCACAAAGTAAGGGATAAGCAGAAAAACTGCTTTTTCTGCGACGAGAATCGAAAGGCTTTTCCGTACGAACGAAGTGAGGTGGAAAAGCACCTGGCTATGTAATAGCCGATTCTCCTATCCCGCACAATTTTTTCCTTCTCTTGACTCATGTGCTATAATTAAAAAGTGAGATTATTAGTTAAAAAAATAATAAAATTATGAAAAAAATAACAATATACAGCACTCCAACATGTCATTTCTGTCACATGGCAAAAGATTTCCTAACTTCTAAGGGTATTCCTTTTGAAGATTTTAACGTAGCTACAGATTTAGAAAAAAGAAAAGAAATGATGGACAAAAGTGGACAAATGGGGGTGCCTGTAATACTTATTGAAGATCAACTAATCGTTGGTTTTGATAGAGAAAGAATTGAACAATTACTTGATATAAAATAGTAGATATTTTTTAAATAATAAAGTATTATAAAACTATCCTAGTTTACACTAGGATAGTTTTATAAATGCCCTTGTAGTTCAATGGATACCTGCCCGCTAGTGCCTATGCCCCCGTAGTTCAATGGATAGAACAGTCCCGTCCTAAGGGATAGATGTACGTTCGATTCGTGTCGGGGGCACAGGCATAGGCAGGCGGGGCACGGCTCACTCCTAACGAGCTGATTTAGGTTCGACTCCTGACAAGGGCACAAAAATATGGCTTGTGTTAATATAATCATATCTATAGGTTAAAATACATTTGTATTTTAAGAAAAATATGATATATTTATTTTATGGACCCAGAAATTAAGCGTCTACTTGAAGAGAATTTAAGATTGTCCCAAGAAAACAATCTTATGCTTATTAAAGTAAGGAATTATCTTAAATGGGCCCAAATAACTAAAGCATTTTATTGGTTTTTGATAATAGGAATATCTGTTGGTGCTTTTTATTTCATTAAACCTTATTTTGGTAGTTTGCTTAATATATATTCAGGAGATATTTCTGGATTAAAAGGGATAACTAATATGACAACATCAGAAGATTCGGAGGACATAATGAAAGGACTTCTTGATTTGTTAAATAAAAAAGATTAATATCATAAAAATTTGCCGAGATAGCTCAGTTGGTAGAGCGCTCCCCTGAAGAGGGATAGGTCCCCAGTTCGACCCTGGGTCTCGGCACCAAAATAAACACCTTTTTAGGTGTTTATTTTTTGTCGAGCAAACAAGTGAACTGCTTCACTTGTTTCCAGGGTCGAAAGATTTTTCAGTGTCGCTTTAGCGACCAGAAAAATACCTGGCTACGTAGTAGCCGACCCTGTGTCTCGGCACCAAGTAAACAATTTCTAAAAAGATTTCTTCAGTAGAGATAGCCAGTTCGACGCCTTGGGTCTCGGCACATAAAATAAATACAACAATAAACAAAAACCTCTGACATTAGTCAGAGGTTTTTGTTTTAAATAGACTTGATCTTTAGTTTGGTCTCACGATTTTTATC
The DNA here is from genome assembly GCA_964492035.1 of uncultured Candidatus Saccharibacteria bacterium. Taxonomy (GTDB): domain Bacteria; phylum Patescibacteriota; class Minisyncoccia; order Phycocordibacterales; family UBA9973; genus UBA8515. Next base: position 2,116 of record CAZBHU010000019.1, on the reverse strand, counting down.
TAGTTTTGGAAGTTTAATTATAAGCAAACCATGCTTTTCAATTGCCTCTGCTTCTTCGGGGTCAACTTCTTCTGGAAGGGAGATAGTTCTTGAAAATGATCCCCAGTAAAGTTCTTGAATGAAATAATTATCACGATCTACAGTTGCCCCTTCATCTCTTTTGCCTTTAATTGTTATCATATCTCTGGTAATAGTAATAGCTAGGTTATCAGGATGAACTCCTGCTACCATAGTTTTAACAATTACGTCTGAAGGAGTTTGATATAGGTCAACAGTAAGCTCTGCTTCCAATTCTTCTTCCCAGTTTGGGTTTTTTTGATTTACGGATAATTCTTTTTCAAGGCTAGGAATTTTTTTTGAAAAGGACTCTTCTTCTAGAATTTCTTCATCCTCATCCATCCTACCTGTTAATCTTTCTAAAAATGATTTTTTCTTCATATTTTTTGTTCTGATATGGGTAAATATTTTGCCATACGTTTTAATTTTTCAAAAACTAGAATATTTATAATCGTGACGACCCACAAGAAGCCAAATACAGAGAGAAAGTTCTCGCCACTTGCTTTCATTATAAAGAAATTAAAAATACTATGCAATGTTATGGCAAAAATAATTCCAATCAGTAAATATGTTTTTCTGTATCTTCTGGTATAAAAAGACAATCCCAATGCACTACCTATCATGGCACTAGATATGGCATGGAGAAGGGTAGATCCTAAAAATCTTAATCCTCCTGTGAACATACCTATAATTGCTCCATTTGCTTCAATTGGGTTAATAAGATATAAAATATTTTCAAAAGCAGCAAAACCAAGAGCTGTAGTTATAAAGTAAACAGGATAGTCTATCGGCTGGTTTAAATTTTTATTACCAAAGATAATAATTGAAACACCCAAGAATTTTAACAATTCCTCAATTGCCGACCACAAGATAATTCTAAATTCATTATTTCCTTCAACAAACCCCAGTGTTATTTTTTCCAACCAAATAGCCACTATGACCATTAAGGCTCCTAGAATAAATGAAATACTAATTAATCCAAAAGGTTCAGGCTCTTCTCGGTCCTCATTTTTAAGCCAAAACCACAACCAAAACAAAGCGGGGATTAATCCTCCTAATATTGCGTAAAGTAATATTTTAGGATCTTTTTGTAAAATTTCCAACATTTTATTTTGGCCATTTTTCTACCATTAATAATTTATCTTTACTCATGGTTTGCCAAATTTCTTCAGTTACAAAAGGCATAAATGGATGTAGAATTTTTAGTATTTTTTCAAGCGTCATTATCAAAAAATATTTTCTAGATAATATTTCTTCTTCTGTTCCTTCTTCAAAAATCTTTTTGCTTTCTTCAAGAATAACATCAGCAAAACGAGACCATGTATATTGATAAATTTTTTCACCAACCAAATAGAATTTATACTCTTCCATTTCTTTGGTTATTTCTTTGATGAGTTCATCTTGCTCACTAATGAATTCTAAGTCTTTTGAAACATATCGTTCAAAAGATAAATCAGGTTTAATTTTTTCTGTATTAGAAAGAACAAATCTTGTAATATTCCAAAGCTTATTTGCATAGTTTTTATAAGCCCTGATTTTATCTTCAGACATTTTACTGTCGTTGCCTGGTCCTGTTCCAATAATGAGAGACATCCGAACTGCATCAGCCCCATATTTGCTTGTTAGCTCTAATGGGTCAAGAGAGTTACCGAGAGATTTACTCATTTTTCTACCTTGTGCATCTCTGACTAATCCATGGAAGTATACATTTTTGAACGGTACTTCTCCTAGTATGTAGGTACTCATGAGAATCATTCTTGCCACCCAGAAAAATATTATGTCATAAGCTGTTTCAAGCATATTTGTAGGGTGATACGTTTTGAAATCAGGAGAATTTAAATCTGGCCACCCAAGAGTAGAGAATGTCCAAAGACCAGATGAGAACCATGTGTCTAAGGTATCAGAATCTTGTTCCCAGTTTTCAATATCTTCTGGAGGATTTATCCCGCAATATATCTCTTCGTTTTGGGCTTGCCCCGTAGTAAGCTTTGCTTTACTACTGGGGTACCAAACTGGTATTCTGTGACCATACCAAATCTGTCTAGAAATACACCAGTCA
>CAZBHU010000018.1:0-8504 GCA_964492035.1 uncultured Candidatus Saccharibacteria bacterium | reverse complement strand
CTATAGTAATATAGAAATTGAAACGGCTAAATCCTTACATGTGTGCAAGATCGTATCCCCACACCCATATTTTTATTGTTTTTAAAAAAAACAAATGAATTACAAATTAAAAATATATTTTTAGATTAAGTAAAATTTTAAAAATATACATTATGTAATCATAATAATAAAAATATAGGTGTGGGGAGGAATCGCTTGAGTCCGCTGGTAACTTCGGACCTAGATAAATTTTTACCACTCCAGCATTTGTTGGAGTACAGAATTCGGCTTATAGACACAAAATTATATATGAAAAACACCTTGTCCAAAGCATGGTGTTTTTCATTTGCATTTGATAAAAATATTCTATTATTTTTTTGTCCTTTTCTTGCTGGTCTTAGAATTATTTTTTGTAAAAAATAATTCTAAGAAATCAGATATCAAAAATTTTATTTTTTTATTTTTTTCTTTAAAAAATATTTTTTGAAAATAAAAAAGTTATCCACACTTTTTTGTAAAAAAGTATTGCAGTTATTTTTTAGATGAGAGATAATATAAGTGTGAGTGTGATGAAGTTTTTTACAAAAATATTTTTTTTAAAAAATTTTTGTAAGGTCGTCTGATTCACACACATCTTTAAAAATAATTTTTTAAATATTATGGTAGTAAAAAAAGCAAAAAAGGCTGTTAAGAAAGTTGCAAAGAAGCCTGCAAAAAAGGTAGTAAAGAAAGTTGCAAAAAAGGCTGTTAAGAAAGTTGCAAAGAAGCCTGCAAAAAAAGCAAAGAAATAATTCTTGCTTAACTCAAAAGAAAATCCTCTCTCTATCGAGGGTTTTCTTTTTGTTTTATGAGCCTGTTTGGCTGATTTTTTATGCTGGTAAAATCATCAATAGAGTGTTAAAATATAATACATATGGGAATATTCACAAACATAATAGGAACCGAAAGCGATAGATTGATTAAGAAATGGAAGCCTTTGGTTGAAAAGATTAATAAATTAGAAGATTATTTTAAGGGATTAGACAATGATTCTATAAAAGCAAAAACAGAAGAATTTAAATCTCGAGTAGAAAAAGGAGAAAGCTTGGACAGTATTTTGCCAGAAGCTTTTGCTTTAGTCAGAGAAGTCTCTGTGCGAACTAGATCTGAAAGACATTATGATGTTCAACTTATCGGAGGAATTGCTCTTCACAATGGAAATGTAACTGAAATGAGAACAGGAGAAGGTAAAACTCTTGTTGCTACTTTGCCAGCATATTTAAATGCATTAACCGGTAAGGGTGTGCATATTGTTACCGTCAACGATTATCTTTCTCGAAGAGACGCTGTAAACATGGGACTAGTCTACCATGCTCTTGGGTTGAGCGTGGGAGTTATCAATTCTCAAAACACTTCATACAAATACGACCCTAGTCACGTGACAGAAGAACAAGCCTCTGATGATAAAGAAATAGGAGGATTCAGAGTCCAATACGAATACCTTAAACCTTGTTCTAGGGCTGAAGCCTACGCTTGTGATATTACTTATGGAACCAACAATGAATTTGGCTTTGATTATCTAAGAGATAATCTTGCTCGTAATATAAACGATATTGTTCAGAGAGAACATGGTTTTGCTATCGTTGATGAGGTGGACTCTATTTTGATTGACGAATCGAGAACACCTTTGATTATTTCTTCTCCAGCTGAAGATAGTGAAGATTTATACTATACTTTTGCAGATATTGCTAAAAAGCTTAAGCAGGAAGAAGATTATACTGTTGACGAAAAGTTAAGAGCTATTTCTCTAACTGATCACGGAATTACAATGGCTGAGGATTTACTCGGAATTCAAAATATTTACACAGAAAAGGGTATTAAATATGTTCACCACTTAGAAACAGCCGTTAAGGCCAGAGCTCTTTATGAGAACAACAAAGATTATGTTGTAAAAGACGGAGAGGTTATAATCGTCGATTCTTTTACGGGAAGATTACAGCCAGGACGTCGATGGAGCGAGGGCCTTCATCAAGCCATAGAAGCTAAGGAAGGGGTTAAAATAGAAAAAGAAACTAGAGCTGTCGCGTCTATAACTTTTCAAAATTATTTTAAGTTTTATAAAAAATTGTCGGGTATGACAGGTACAGCTGAAACTTCCAAAGAAGAATTTTTGAAAGTTTACGGATTAGATGTGGTTGTTGTGCCTACACACCGACCTATAAACAGAAGAGACCACAACGATTTGATTTATCAAACAGAGAAAGCAAAATTTAAAGCTGTCGCCGAAAGAGTAAAAGAATTACACGAAAAAGGTCAGCCGGTTCTTTTGGGTACGGTGTCGATAGAAAAAAATGAATTATTATCTGCTTATCTAACACAGGCCGGTATTCCACACACAGTATTGAATGCTAAGAACCATGAGAGAGAAGGTGAAATAATCGCAAATGCCGGACGTTTGGGTGCGGTAACCGTTGCGACAAACATGGCAGGTAGAGGAGTTGATATTAAGCTTGGAGGTGTTCCATTTGATCAAGAAAAATACGAACAAGTCAAAAAGCTTGGAGGTCTATATGTGATCGGTACAGAACGTCACGAAGCACGCAGAATAGACAATCAGCTTCGAGGTAGATCTGGAAGACAAGGAGACCCAGGAGAAACAAGATTTTTTGTTTCTTTGGATGATGACTTAATGAGGATATTCGGATCTGAAAGAATTAAATCAATGATGACTAAGCTTGGGGTAGCAGAAGATCAGCCAATTGAAAATAAATTTATTTCTAACACGCTAGAAAGTGCGCAAGCTAAAGTTGAAGGATTTCACTTTGATGCCAGAAAACATACGCTTGAATATGATAATGTTTTGAGCCATCAAAGAAAGGTTGTATACGAAAGAAGAAGAACCATGCTTCTTGGTAATCATGAAGACCTGGAGAAATTTGTAGATTCTTTATCAAAAGAATATGGTCCAGATTTTGAAGAAACAGTAAAGAAAAAGAGATTAACCATGGGAGAAAACTTGTTCTTTGAAACTATTAGAAGGATAGCTCTTTATGTAAACGATACTTTATGGGTAGAACACTTAGAGACGATGGAATACACAAGGTCTTCTGTTAATTTGAGAGCTTATGGGCAAAGAGAGCCTTTAGTAGAGTATAAAAAAGAAGGGCTAAAACTTTTTAAAGAAATGGAAATGAACTATAGAGATAAAGTTTCTTCTTTAATAAATACAATCAATGTAGATATTAAAGATGAACCCGAAGTGGAAGTTGTAGAAAGTGATCCCAAGCTAATTTTAAGCACAAGTGGTGGGGAAGAAGGGCCTCAACCAAAGAGAAGAGACACTCCAAAGATAGGAAGAAATGACCCTTGTTCTTGTGGATCAGGTAAGAAATTCAAGCACTGTCACGGATTAAATCAATAGGTTTGTTTTTTAAAAAATAATAAAAACATTGAAAAATAACGTTTTTTAAGACACAAAACAGTTATTTTGTCAAAAAAAGCCAGAAAGCCTTATTTTTAGGCCTGATTAAGCAATAAAAATGCATAGGTTGTCAATGTTTAGAATATAAAAAACCCTTATTTTATAAGGGTTTTTTATATTTGACAAGGTCAAAATATATTGCATAAACATTGACTCTTTGTCACCTTTGTGATACTATAAAGAAGTCCAAGTATATTATGATAATAAATAGTATATTATGGATTTTTTAGTTTTAGCTCGTTTGTGTAAACAAATAGGCTACGGCTAACCATCAAAAAGATGGCGTAGGCAGATCGAAACTGCCAGCTATGCATATAAATAAATTAAAATATGTTTTGCAGTCGTTTGTTGTATTTCCGATGTTCGCTATGACTATGCCTCTTGCAAGTCTTGATGCGGTAGGAAGTGTCGCTGCAGACATAAAAACACTTACGAGTGAAGTTTCTGTGATAACAACACAAGAAGACGAAGCTCGACAGGCAAAAGCAGATGCAATTGATGATTACTTTGCATCAAAGAAGGCTCCGCTTTCTGGTTACGGAATGAAATTTGTAACTGAAGCAGAGAAGAACAACTTAGATTGGCGTCTTTTGCCAGCAATCGCTATGAGAGAAACAACCGGAGGTAAGTTTGCGTGTAAAAACCCAAATGCCCCCTACAACAATTTTGGTTGGCACTCTTGTAAAAAAGGATTTGATTCAGTTGATGAGTCTATCGAGTACATCTCAATGACTCTTGGAGGTAACAATGCAAATGCTCGTCACTATAAGCAAGGTATGACCTCAGAACAAATTCTTAAGAAATATAACCCTGATTCAATAGTTCCTGGTTACTCAAAACAAGTGATAAAAATCATGGAAACTATAGGGGAATTCAAAAAAGATAATAATATTTAATAAACAAAAATAGAACTCCGAGAAATCGGAGTTCTATTTTTGTTTATATCTTTTTAATTACATCAATAGCAATGCTTTTTTCTCCGTTTCTTTCAGTCACTTTTCCTTTAACAGCTACGACATTATCAACTATAAGGAGGTCCTTGTTGGCCTCGTATGTTCTAGCGAAGGCCACGGCATCTATTGAACCAGAAAAATCTGAGAGCTTGATAAATGCCATCATCGAATTATTTTTTGTTGTAAAAACTTTAACTTCATCTATCACAGAAGCAACGATCACTACATCATTAACTTTGTTTTTGGTTTTAACATCTTTAGCAAGGGTGCCATATTTTTCTATTTTGTCTTTATAATCATCAAGCGGGTGTCCTGAAATATACAATCCTAATAATTCTTTTTCCCAGGCTAGCTTTTCTTTTACACTGGCTGGCTCTTGGGGGTTTAAAGATAATTTGGCGACAACTCCTCCGACTTCTCCAAATAATGATACTTGGCTAGTAGACCCACGAGCTTCTTTGTTGAAGGCTAGTAAAGTTTCCATATTGTTAACTATCAAATTTCTTTCACCGAGTTCATCCATGGCCCCCGACTTGGCTAAAGCTTCTACTGATTTTTTATTCAAGTTCTTATGATTAATTCTTTCGAAAAAGTCTGCGAGTGATTTAAATACCCCATTTGTTTTTCTTTCCTCAATAATTGCATCAGCTATATCTGTGCCTAAGTTTTTAATAGTGTATAGTCCAAAACGAATATCTTTCTTGCCGTCTTCTCCTTCTACAACCGTAAAGCCTCCAAAGCTCTCGTTTATATCTGGCGGTAAAACGTCTATTTTCATCCTCTGGCACTCGTGAACTATTTCAGCGATCTTTTCTATGTCTCCGGATTCAGACGTAAGGATAGCGGTCATATATTCAACAGGATAGTTGGCTTTCATATAAGCAGTTTGGTAAGCCACAAATCCGTAACTAGCAGCGTGAGCCTTGTTGAACCCATATCCTTGAAATGGTTCAAACATGTTCCAGAGGTTTTCGGCTTCTGTTTTTGTCATGCCACCATTTTTTTGACATCCTTCGACGAATATCACGTGTTGCTTGGCCATTTCTTGTGGAATTTTTTTACCGACAGCCTTTCGGAATTTATCAACTTCTCCCCAAGAGTATCCAGCTACTTCAATAGCAGTCATAAGCAAGTCATCTTGGTAGACAAGCACTCCGTAAGTCGTATCAAGAAAAGTTTTCATTTTTGGATGGACGTAGGTGATAGGCTTCTTGCCATTTTTTCGAGCGATATATTCATCAATGTTTTCCATTGGTCCAGGACGATAAAGAGCAATCATCACATTGATATCGTGGATAGTAGAAACTTTCAATTCTTTTAGATAGTGAGTCATTCCGGTGCCGTTCAACTGGAATAATCCAATTGTTTCTCCTTTGGTTAAAAGAGTAAATGTCTTTTTGTCATCAAGTGGAATTTTATCCATTGCAACATCTATATTTTGGATTTTTTTTACAAGCTTAACAGCTAAAGCCAAGATCGCTAGATTTCTTATTCCCAAAAAGTCGAATTTAGGCAAGCCTGCATCTTCAATGCTGTGCATATCATATTGAGTAATGATGCTACCACCCTTGGGGTCAAATTGAACTGGAGTAAATTCTGATAGGGGCTTAGGTGCTATCACAACACCAGCGGCATGAACTGAAATATGTCGAACACAACCCTCAAGCTTCTTAGCTAGGTCTATAATTTTCCTAGTATCAGGTTCTTTTTCGTAAGCCTCTTTTAATTCAGGGACAAGTTCCATGGCGTGTTTGATTGTCATAGGCATACCTTGAGAACCGAGAGGGACTAGAGAAGAAATTCTATCACCAACAACATAAGGATAACCTAGAGCTCTAGCGACATCTTTGATAGAACCTTTGGCCATCATAGAACCAAATGTACCAATTTGAGCTACTCGATCATCACCGTATTTGCTTTTTGCATAAGCGATGATTTCATCTCTGCGATTATCGGCATAGTCCATATCAATATCAGGCAAGGATGGTCTCTCTGGGTTTAAGAAACGCTCAAAGGGAAGTTTGTAAACAATTGGATCAACGTTCGTGATTCCAAGAAGATAAGTAGTCAAAGACCCAGCGACAGACCCTCGAACATTAGTATAAATACCGTTATCTTTTGCATAACGAAGTAAGTCTCCGACGACAAGGAAATAAGTTGGGTATCCTTTTTGTTTAATAATACCAAGCTCGTATTCAAGTCTGTCCAAATATTGCTTTGTTTGTTCTAGCCCCCTATGCGCAAAACCTTCATATGTTATCTTGCGAAGCATTTCGTCGGGGGTTGTATCTTCTGGAATTGGAAAATCAGGAAAGAATGCTTTGCCCAATTCGAGATCATAGTCTTCGCATAAGTCTGCGACTATTTTTGTATTTAAAACTGTTTCTTTTGCATCGTTAAAATATTTTAAAGCGTCTTCTTCGTTAATCAATGAAAAATCATCTTCAGAAAATTCAAAACGAGTGCCTTCTTTCGAATCTACAATACCTGTATTTACAAGAAGTAGGGTTGAGTGAGCATTGTGATCTTCTTGGCACAAATAATGAGAGTCTTGTCCGGCAACAACAGGGATGTTAAATTTTTTACCCAAAGCCACTATCCCGTCTCGAAGCATTTTGTCGTTTTCGATATGTGCATGAGAGTGAACTTCTAAAAAGTAATTTTCTTTACCAAAAATTTCTTGATGTTCTTTAATTAAACTCTCAGCCTTATCTTTGTTGCCGGCAATAACCGCTTGCGATAACTGGCTACCCATACAACCAGAAAGACAAATTATTCCTTCATGGTATTCTCGAAGAATTTCTTTGTCCATGCGAGGTTTATAATAATAACCTTCGAGATTGGCCAGAGAAACTAATTTCATTAAATTCTTGTAGCCTTGTCTATTCTTAGCTAAGAGGGTGAGATGGTATCTCTTGTTGTCCACTCCGGGTTCTTTGTCTTTTCTTCCTCTTTCGGCAATATATGCTTCTACTCCAATAATTGGTTTAATCCCTGCTTTTTTGCACTCTTTATAAAGTTCAATCGCTCCATACATGTTACCGTGATCAGTCAAAGCAAGGGCAGACATGCCATTTTCTTTAGCTTTTTTGACCATATCGGGTATTTTTGATAGTCCATCCAAAAGAGAATAGTGAGAGTGAGTATGAAGGTGTATAAAATTTGATTTCAAAACTTTTTCTTCCATTTTATTAGTATAACAAATAAGCAGAGTTCATGACATATAGACCAAGAGTGTGATTTGTTTTAATATTATAAGGTGAGCTTAAAAATTGATAAAAAAGATAGTTTTGTAATAGGAATTGATGAAGTCGGACGAGGCCCAATAGCGGGCCCTGTTTGTGTTTGTTCCTTTATGCTAAAAAAAGAAGAATACGATTCATTTGTAAAAGAAGCCAAAGATTTTTTAGCTTTACCTTTAAGAGATTCTAAAAAGCTAACTAAGAAATGTCGAGAAAAATGGTTTGCGTATTTAAGAAAGCAAAAAGAAAAAGGATTATGTGATTACAAAACCACTTTTGTCTCGAATGAAATGATTGATAAGTTTGGGATAGCAAAATGTATCGAGAAGGCGGTCGGCGAATCTTTGAAGAAGGTTACTTCGCAGGATTCTCTTTTTATGAGGTCCTCGGATGAGGGAGGACGAGGGGCCAGACCATCACAAAAAGAAAATCCTGCTCCGTTTCTATATAAGATTTTGCTGGATGGGGGATTGAAGGCCCCAAAAGAATTTGAAGATCAAGAAAGTTTTGTGAAAGGAGATGAACTACACCCAATCATTTCATTAGCTTCTATTGTTGCTAAAGTTTCCAGAGATAAAATAATGGAAAATTATGCCAAAAAATACCAAGACTATGGTTTTGAGAAAAATTCAGGGTACGGAACGAGTGACCATTATGAAGCGATAAAAAAACATGGAATTACTCCTATTCATCGAAAAAGTTTTTTGCATTAAAATATAACCTTATCTATCAAGGGGTTTTAGTAATGGATGGGGCTTGACAAAATGTATTCTAGTATGCTATAATCTATTTATGTTTAAAAAAATAAGTAACAACTTAATATTATTTGGAATTGTGGCTATGTCATTTGTTTTAGTCAACAATGCATCT
>CAZBHU010000017.1:0-8644 GCA_964492035.1 uncultured Candidatus Saccharibacteria bacterium | reverse complement strand
GTTGCATTTTGGCTTAAAATGAGTATAATCTCTATTATATGGTAATACGAATGAGACATACCCGTGCGCATACGGGAAATAGAAGATCGCATCACGCTTTAAAAGCAAAGGTTTTTACTACTTGTACAAATTGTGGAGAAAAGAAGGAAACTCACATTGTTTGTAAAAAATGCGGATTTTACAGAGGACGCAAAGTAATCGATGTAGTTAAGAAAGTAGAGAAAAAGCAAGCAAAAAAGAAATAGTCGAATAAACTATTCTTTTTGATTTATTAGTTCTTTTATTGTTTTTTAAAGCTTTTATATTATGGCAAATAGGCACCTTTCAAGATCAATTGTTCTTCAGACACTCTTTGAGTGGGATTTCGCGGTTTTTAAAGACAGAGATACAAAAGAAATGCTAGAAAGAAATATAGAAGAATTTGGTCCTGGATTAGATGATAATCAGTTTATGATTGAACTCTTCACAGGTGTAATCAAAAAGAAACAAATTATTGATGAAATAATCGAGAAGGCTGCTCCTGATTGGCCAATAGATAAAATATCAATCGTAGACAGAAATGTGCTACGAATTGGTCTTTATGAGCTCCTTTTTGCTGACAAAGGGCAAGTTCCTCCTAAGGTTGCGATAAACGAAGCTATTGAACTAGCCAAAACTTTTGGTGGTGAAAATTCTAGTAGGTTTGTAAACGGTGTTTTAGGTGGGGTTTACAAAGAAATGGGTGAACCAGGGAAAGATGATGTTCATCCCAAGAAGAAAGCTTTTGAAACCGACCCAGCCAAATTCCCAATAGAAAAAAAAGCAGGAGCTGTTGTTTATGCTAATCACAACGATCAATTATACTTTGCTTTTGTGCATGATGTTTTTGGCTACTGGACTCTTTCGAAGGGAAGTATAGAAGAAGGAGAAAATGAAGAAGAAGGGGCTATCCGAGAGATCAAGGAAGAAATGGGCTTGGATATTAAAATTAAAGAATTACTTGGAAGAAATGAATACATCGCTACTCATCCAGAAAAAGGTAAAATCCGAAAACAAGTTGCATTTTTCTTGGCAGAATCAGATTATCGAGAAATAATCTTAGAGCAAGGTACTGGTGGTCTTGATGATGCTAGATGGTTTACCTTGGACGAAGTTCCAAATTTAAGAATGTATGATAACATGATTCCTCTTCTAACAAAAACGATCGAAATTCTTAGCAAAGATAATGATTAATTTTTTATGAAAGATTTCTCTTTATTTGAAAAAAAGACAAACATTTATTTTAAAAACAAGAAACTTTTAGAGCAGGCTTTTATTCATCGCTCTTATATTAATGAAAATAATGGAATCAAACTCGGACACAATGAAAGGTTGGAGTTTTTAGGTGATGCTGTGCTTGAGTTAATAATTACAGACTATTTATATAATAAATATCCTGAAAAAGACGAAGGAGAGCTCACTGCTTATCGATCATCGTTAGTTAACGCAGTGATTATTGGTGATGTTGCATTACACTTGGGGATGAATGAATTTCTTTTGTTGTCAAAAGGAGAATCAAAAGACGTCGGCAAGGCTCGAAGTTATATTTTAGCTAATACTTATGAAGCGTATGTTGGAGCTGTGTATTTAGATCAAGGATATGAAGTGACTCGAGATTTTATTGCTAGCACTTTATTTGGAAAAATAGAAGATATCATCGCAAAAAAGTTATGGAGAGATTCAAAAAGTTTGGTTCAAGAAAAAGCACAAGAATATTTAAATGTTACTCCTTTTTATAAAGTGTTGCATGAATCAGGACCTGATCATGATAAATGTTTTACGACAGGTATTTTCTTTGGTGAAATTTTAGTTGCAGAAGGTAGGGGTAAGTCCAAACAGGAATCAGAACAAGATGCTGCACATAATGCATTAGAAATTAAAGAATGGTTGGAATAAAAAATAATGACTCTTAAATCAATTGAGTTAATAGGGTTTAAATCATTTGGCAAAAAAAGTATTGTCAATTTTACAACACCTGTTACTTGTATTGTTGGGCCTAACGGTTCAGGAAAATCAAATATCGTCGAAGCCATAAGATTTGTTTTGGGAGAACAATCCATGAAATCTCTTCGAGGGAAAGGCGGAGTGGATTTGATATTTAAAGGGTCCAAGCATTTATCCTCTTCAAGCCGGGCTCAAGTAATTATAACTTTTGACAATAGCGATAAGATATTTTCTTTTACCAATAGTGGATTAGGTGTGTCTTTAGATTATGATGAAATAACTATTGGACGAGAAGTTTTTGCAGATGGTTCAAATAAATACACAATTAATAAAACAGAAGTCAGGTTAAAAGACATTGTAGATTTATTGGCTTCTGTAAATATTGGAAGCTCTGGCCATCATATAATCTCTCAAGGAGAAGCAGATAGGGTTTTAAACGCTTCTAACAAAGAAAGGCGAAGTATGATAGAGGATGCACTTGGTTTACGCGTATATCAATACAGGATAAAGGAAGCAGAAAGAAAACTAGAAAAAACAATTTTAAATATTAAAGAAGTCCAATCTTTAAGAAGAGAGATTGCTCCTCATTTGGCCTTCTTAAAAAAACAAGTTCAAATAATAGAAAAATCTCGTGAAATGAGAGAAGAGCTTCGAGAAATGTATCGAAGTTATTTGTCTATTGAGGGAACATATATTAAAAAAGAGGAAGCACGATTGATTAAGCGGTCTCTTGAATTAGGTTCTGAGAAATCTGAAATCGAATTAAAGTTGCAGGATATAGAAAATCAAAAATCTGAAAATAAGGCTGAGGGTATTTACAAGGCAGAAATTTTAGAAAATGAAAACAAAGTATCTAACATTAGAGTGGATAAAAATGAATTAATCAGAAAACTTGGACGCATAGAAGGAATCATTGAAGGAATTGAGCATCATTTTAAAAAATCAAAAGAAGTCGCTAGTCGTGTTATAAGCGAAGACGAGTGGAAGACTTTTATTTTTGATATTTCTACAAAAATAGATGAAGCTATTAAAATTGAAAGTCTTCCTGGTGTTATAGAGGTTTTGATGGCTGTAAAATTAAAAATTAAAGAATTTTACAAAGAAAGTGATGAAGAAAAAAGAGAAGATGTTTCAATTGATAACAATGAGGAATATCAAGAAATGCAAAAAACCAAAGAAGAGATATTGAAATTGATAGAAGATTTAAACAGTAAAGAAAGGGAAGTCTTTGGAATAATATCTGAGCTTAGAAATAAAGAAAGATTAGAAGAAGAAAAATATCGAGATAGTGAAAAAGCATTATATGAATTAATGCACAAAAAAAATGAAATAAATTCTAAACTGCAATCACTCGGCTATGAAAAAGAAAAACTTGAAATAATCAAAAATTCTTTCAATATGGAGTTAACCGAAGCAGGTGTTCTTATTGGGCGAGAAATAATATCTTTTGTAGAGAATAATTTTGAAGGTGAAATAAATCGCCAATCTCAAGAAGAAATTCGTAGAAAAATAGAGCGAATAAAAATTAAAATTGAAGATGCTGGAAGCGGAAGTGGGGGTGACGTAGTTAAAGAATATGAAGACACTATTGAAAGAGATAATTTCTTAGCAAAAGAAATTGATGATTTGAATAAAAGCATGAAAGATTGCAATGTTTTAATTCAAGAATTAAAGGAAAAACTTGATTCTGAATTTAAGACTGGAATAGAAAAAATAAATAAACAATTTCAAGAATTTTTTGCGTTGATGTTTGGTGGCGGGGGAGCTTTCTTGTCTATTACAATGGAAAACAAAAAATCTAAAAAAGGAGGAGTAGAAATGGAAGAAGAAATGTTAGAAGAAGAAAACGAAGAAAGTGAGCTTGGTTTTGAAAGAGGAATTGAGATTAATGTTAATTTACCTCAAAAGAAAGTTAAAGATTTACACATGCTTTCTGGAGGAGAAAGATCTCTTACTTCAATCGCACTTCTATTTGCTATTTCTCAAGTTAATCCACCACCATTTTTAGTTTTAGACGAAACAGATGCGGCTCTTGATGAAGCGAACTCTAAAAAGTATGGGAACATGTTGGCCAACCTATCAAAATATTCTGAGTTAATTGTCGTGACTCATAACAGGGAGACTATGTCTCGAGCTCAGGTTTTATATGGAGTAACAATGAGTGCAGAAGGGGTTTCAACTTTGATTTCTATTCATTTGGAAGAGGCGGCAAATTACGCAAAATAAAAACCCTTCAAAAATTGAAGGGTTTTTATTTTAAATATTCAACTAGGGTTAATTCCGAATCATTTATTTTTTTTGCTAAATCAATACCGACATATCTATAATGCCAGGGTTCATATTTGTACCCTGTAATTTTCTCTTTGAGATAGGGGTAACTCATAATAAAACCATATTTGTAGGCATTATCTCGTAACCATAATTCTTCTGGGGTATTATCAAAACTAACATTAGCCGAAGTGTATCCAATGGTAGCTCCAGATAAATCAACTGTAGTGCCTAGTTGGTGTTCCGAATAGCCTGGTTTGGCAACAGCCACAAGATAATCACTAAGGGTTTTAATGCTATTGTTGAATATACTTGCCTGAGTATTATAATCTCGAAAAGCAGAAGTTGCTTTTATTTTTAAATTTTCTTTCAATGCATCATTTATCATATTTTCTAAGGCCTTTTTTGTTTCTATTGTTAAACAAAAATTTTTGTTGGTAGATAAGCCACCAAGTTCAACTAAATTTTTAGGAGTATAGTTTTTATCGGGCAATCCAACATTTTGACCAATATTAAGAAGAGAAAAATCCTCATAATCCCTTACAGGCTTGGGACAATTTGAATTAAGTATTTCTTCGTTATCAGAGAGCTCTTCTTTTTTATACAGGCCGACTATTTGATATTTTTTATTTTGAAGACTTATTAATGATTCTATATTTTTTAATTCTTTTCCATCAAATGTTGCCATTACAACCATTCCTCTCATTGTTTCTTTGGAAAAATATTGATCAAAAATAAAATTTCCCAAAGAATAAAAAATTGGTTTTTCTTTGTAGTATTCTATGTCTTGAATAACATGTGGGTGATGTCCAATTATCATATCTGCTCCAGCATCTATGGCCAGGTGAGCTAAGTTTTCTTGTTTCTTGTTATGAATTTCTTCATATTCTTCTCCAAAGTGAATTGAAACTATCAATACGTCTGTGTTTTCTTTTGCTGTTTTAATTATAGAAGAAAAATTTGGATCACTGGCCAACAGAATACCCGGCTTGTTTTCTTTTGCCTCCATCCAATTTGGTCCTACATCTGAAAAACCTAAAAATCCAAAGCGTATTCCATTTTTTTCAATAATAACAGGAAGGGCCGCATAGTCTTTATTGATGCCTGTTCCTGTTGCTAAAATATTATTTTCTCCTAGGCGCTTAAGAGTGTCATTAAAAGCAGAAACATTCCAGTCGCCAACGTGATTGTTTGCAAAGGAAAGAATATTAAAGCCGACATCTTTTAATGTTGTTAGCACAGAGGGATTCATTCTAAAAGAGTATTTACTTCCGACATTATTACCAACATCAGAGACAGGTCCTTCTAAGTTCCCAAATAAAATATCAGCATTTTTTAATTCTGTAACGTTTTTAAATAGTTCAGAAAAATTACCATTAAAATTTTTATTTACTGAGCTTAAAACTCCGCGATCAAGCATGATATCTCCTACAAAATAAATCTTAGTTTCAGCTTGGGTTTTTATAGGGGAAATAACCCCATTTGTATTTTCGGGGGTATTTTCTTTTGCCTTTAATTTTTGGTGATTTTTTATGACAAATATAGTTGCCCCAATAGATGCTATCAAAAAAATTCCAGACAAAATTATTATTATAATTTTGAGCTTTTTATTTTCCATTTTCAACTAACTTACTAATTTAACTGATAATCAATTGTTTTTCTATTTTGATCAGTATTTTTAACAGAGAATTTTATTTTATCTCCAAGAGTATATTTTTTATGTGTTCTTTTCCCGACAATGCTCATACCTTTTTTGTCGAACATAAAAAAATCAGAACCCAAGTCTCTAATTGGAATCATACCCTCACATCTGGAATCTTTTTCTTCTACATATAAACCCCATTCAGTAACTCCCGTAATGGTTCCTTCAAACTTCTGGCCAATTCGGCTAGACATATATTCAACTTGTTTGTATTTAATAGAGTTTCTTTCTGCTTCAGCGGCTTCTTTTTCTCTTAACGATGATTGGATACTAATCTTTTCATATTCTTGCCACTTTTCCTTCGGAATAGATTTTTTTTCTAATGCATCTAATAGAAGTCTGTGAACAACAACATCAGGATATCTTCTGATAGGGGAAGTGAAATGTGTGTAGTATTTAAAACCAAGCCCAAAATGACCTATGTTTTTAGTTGAATAAATAGCCTTAGACATTGTTCTAATAATTGCCGTGCTAACAGTGTCTCTAATGGGGCTATTTTCGAGGCTTTCTATAACTCGATTTATTTCTTCAGGAGTCATGATTCCATCTTTAAGATTTATTTTATAGCCAAGTTTTTTTAGAAAAGAAACTAAATCTTGAACTTTTTCTTTATTTGGCAAATCGTGTATTCGATACAAAAAGACCCCTTCTTCTTTTCCTCTTTTTTTAGAAATAAATTCAGCCACCTCCCGATTAGCCAAAAGCATGAGCTCTTCAATCATTTTATTGGAATCTCCTCGTTCTTTTACATAAACAGATATAGGCTTACCATCTTCATCAAGAACAAATCTAACTTCATCATGTTCTAAAGAAATGGCCCCCTTTTCAAATCTTTTTTTGTGTAGTTTTTTTGCTATTTGGTTTAAAGTGATTAGTTCGTTAGCATAATGTCCATTTTTATTTTTTAGAATAATTTCCGCTTCTTCGTAGGTAAACCTTTTGTCAGAATGAATAATTGTCTTACCAAACCATCGATTGCTCACATTACCTTCTTTGTCCATTTCAAAAAGGGCTGAAAAAGCCAATCGGTCTTCACCTGGTTTAAGACTACAAATGTCATTAGATAATTCTTCAGGAAGCATTGGAATAGTCCGATCAACTAAATAAACAGAAGTTCCTCGTTCTCTGGCTTCTTTGTCTAAACATCCTCCTTTTATTACAAAATGAGAAACATCTGCGATATGAACGCCAACCTCAAATTTTCCAGAAGGGAGAGTCTTAAAAGAGATAGCGTCATCAAAATCTTTAGCATCAACTGGATCAATGGTGATCGTAGTTGTTTGACGAAGATCTTTTCTTTTTGTTAATTCTTCTTTTGATAAGTTAATATTGGCAACTCGCTTCGCTTCAGTCGTTACATCTTTGGGAAAGTTACTATCAAAACCCTTTTCAAGAGCAATTGCTTGCATCTCAGCTTCATTTTCAAAAGGTTTTCCCAATACTTTTCGTATTTCGCCAACAGGGGGGCGTTCATTGTTTTTCCAGTCAGTGATAACACCAAAAACTTTTTGGCCTATTAGGGCGCCATTTAATTTGTCTTTAGGTATTACAATATCCACATAAGTTCTATTGTCACTAGGATTGAGATAGAATATACCGTTTTCTTCTTCTAGAACACCAGCATGACCCGCTTTTATTCTAGAGATAATTTCAATAACTTCTCCTGTTTGGTTTAGTCCATGTTTTTTAGGGTGAAGTAGAATTCGAACTGTATCTCCATTTAAAGCCGTTCCTAAAAACTCATGCGCAATTTCTATTATTTCAGTAGATTCAGGTATTCTCACAATACCTTCCTTCTTGTAGGTTATTATAATGTTTCCCTGAAGGGTATTTTTTGATTTTTCTTTTTCGTCTTTTTTCACTTTTTGAGTATAGCACACAACTTGCAATATGTAACTTGGTGTGATAATATAACTTCACATATGTTAAAGATAAGACTACAAAGAACTGGTCGCAAAAATAATGCCGCTTTTCGGGTGGTTTTGACTGATTCTAAAAATTCAGCTAAAAGTGGAAGGTTCAAAGAGATCTTAGGATCTTATGATTTGAAGAAGGGAGAGGTTTTATTTAAACAAGACAGAATTACTTATTGGATGTCAAACGGAGCACAAGTTTCAGACACAGTCCATAATTTCCTAGTTAAAGAAAAGATAATTGAAGGAAAAAAGAAAAATGTTTTACCAAAGAAATCTCCTACACAGGCTCGAAAAGAATTAAAAAAGGCTTAATTTTTGAGATTAAACCCCCGCGATACATCGTGGGGGTTTTAGTTGCAACTATTTGAGTGCCTGTGATATAATATATAATAGAGCAGTTTGTAGTCGTACACTGCGAAAGATTAAGAATAATACTTATTAAAGAAATATGGCAGATGATAAAGCGTTTTTAGAGTATATCGTTAAGTCATTGGTTGATAATCCTGAGGATGTTAAAATTGACCGAGTAGTAGACGAGATGGGGGTGCTTATAACCATGACCGTCAACAAAAACGATATGGGAAAAATTATTGGTCGCCAAGGTAACACCGCAAAGGCTATCAGAACACTACTTAGAGTAATCGGAATGAAAAACAATGCTCGTGTAAATCTAAAGATTAACGAACCAGAAGGAAGCGAGAAAGAAGCTCCTGTTACTACAAGTGAATCTTCAAAATCAGTTGAAGATGCCCTAGAAGATTTGAAAGGAATCTAATACTTATCACAAAATTAAAAG
>CAZBHU010000016.1:0-8887 GCA_964492035.1 uncultured Candidatus Saccharibacteria bacterium | reverse complement strand
GATGGAGCATTAATAAATTATCTGATAGATATGTACCCAGTATTACTAAGTTACGTGTTAAGTTTTTCTTTGCTCTTCACCTACTGGAGATCTAACCATTTAATAGCTTCTGTTTTTGCAAAAAATATTGATATCCCATTTTCTAACATCAATGGTTTTTTCTTGTTTTTTGTTGCTCTGGTTCCCTTCTCTTCTCACTTTTTAGGTAAGTATATTGATTCAAAAGTTGCAATCGCCTTCTTTGCAATCAACATTATACTAATGGGATTATCTCTTTACCGAATGAGAAGATATGCCACAAAATCTAATACCATTGAAAATATGCCATTTACTAAAACTGAAAATGAACATGCAATGGCTCATATATTAGTACCCGTCATTACCGCAATTATCGCTATTATTGTTTCTTTTTTAAGCACCGAAATAGCAATCTTCTTCTTTACAATAGCAATTCTGTTTAATCTTTCAAAAAATGGTACAAAATATATGTTTTATGTAGTAGACAAATTTAGAAAAAACAATCTTTCCTAAAAAATAAAAACCCCTAAGGGGGTTTTTATTTTACCAAAGCCTCTTTGATCAAATGCCCTATGAGCTCTTTTAAATTAGAACCTACAGCCTCAAGAGCCTCTGGAATTTGAGATTTTTCCATAAATTCAGACTGGGTGTTTACTTCTAAAACATAAACTCCTTTTCTGGGGTGAACAATGAAGTCTATTTTCGAATAAAATTTTAACTTAAAATGTCGATGTAAATCACTAGCAATCCTTTCCATTTCTTCTTTTTCTTCATGGGTAAAACTTCCAGGGCAAATCATTTTGGCGAGTCTTTCGCTTTTTTGTTTCGTGTCTAAAATACTTGCACCGTCACTTAGTCTAATCTCTACAGGAGGAAGAGTATAAAATTCTTTATCTCTAAAATTATTTATAACACCTACTGTTGCCTCTTTTCCTTGAATATACTCTTCTACTAATATTTCATCTTCTATTTCTGCAATATCTTGTATGGCACTAACTAGCTCATTAAATGTTTTACACAAAACCACTCCAACAGAAGCCCCATTGGTTACGGGTTTAATAATCCATGGTGGGGACATTTTTTCCCAGACTATTCTGGCTTTAATTAAAGAATATGAATTCTTATCAGGATCACCTTCTTTTAAAGATTGAAAATGAATTGAATTTGGAGTTTTGATTCCTAATTTTTTAAATTCTTCTTTAGTTAAATATTTATTTTGGCAAAGGCTAGAAGATTTAGAGTCAGAACTAGTATATGGAATTTTATTTATTTCTAGTATTTTTTGAATATTTCCATTTTCTGCATATTTACCCAAAAGAGCATTTATGACAACATCAACTTTTTCCTTTATTTCATAAACTTCATGTGGAATACCCCCTATGTGCCAAACCCCAGATTCGTCGATAAAGATATCTATAGCGGTATACTTTTTTGACATATCTTCTTCGCGAAGACAAGCTAAAATACTAGCCCCGCTATCTAGCGAAGCTTTATACCTATCGTCGGCTCCACCTCTCAGTACTCCAACCCTAATCATATGTTTATATTATACCACAATTTTTAATAAAAAAGGTCAAGACAAAAAACTTTTGTCTCTCTTTTGCCTGTGATAAGCAATGGCGAATCGATGCGACTCGCTATTTATTAACAGTATGTCTTTTTTATATTTTTGAATTAATTTTTTATCCCCTATTATTGCCTTAGCTTTATGCTTGTCATCTTTTAAGACGGAGACAATTGGGATGTTCTTTTTTATTTCTTTTGAAATAGTTTTAGCTTTATTAATTTGAGCTAATCCTCCGTCTACAACTATAACACTCGGTTCTTTCCATTCGTGATGAGAGAATCTTCTTTTTAAAACTTCTGCCAGAGCTCCGGTGTCGTTGGCTTTATCATATCCCCTTATTATAAATTTTCTATATTCTTTTTTAGCTAATTCTCCATCTTCTAAAACCACCATGACCCCCACCATGTCTTTACCAGACATGTGAGCAATATCATAAGCTTCAATCCTATAGTCTAAATCTGGGTTATAAAAATTTTGTAATCTTGTGTTTTCTTTTTTAATTAATGCAATATCATTTATATGATTTAAAGCAAAAATTCTCTTTTTAATATCATTTGCTTTCTCGAATTCTTTTTTCTTAGCAAAATCCATCATTTCTTTTTTGAGGTTATTTATTATGTTTTTTTTATCTCCCTGAAAAAACAATATTAGATTTTTTATATTTTTTCTATAAGCAATAAGGGCTGAAGAAAATTCTTTCATGTCAGGTATTAGGCCTAATTGTCTATAAAACTCAAAATTATTCTTCTTATTCGAGTTTTGGTCTACATACGGAAAAATACGACGAATTATCCTCATAGCTTCTTTTAGTTGAAGACCATTTGGGAATGGTCCAAAAACTTTTTTATATGATGATTCTGATTTAGTTTTAAAAACATTTCTCCCTCTTTCTACTAAAACTTTTGGAATTTTTTCATCAGTTATGCAAACATAGTTAAAACTCTTATTATCTTTTTCTTTTGTATTATATTTAGGTTGATATTTTTTGATTAAATTTGATTCTAATATCAAAGCCTCTAAAACAGTATCAGTTGATTCAAATTTGATAGAAGTTGATTGAGTAACCATATCTAAAATCATTAGCCCCCTAGTCTCTATCAAGTCTTTTGCAAAATAACTTCGAACTCGATCTGATAAGGATGTTGCTTTTCCTATATACAAAACTTTTTTACCTTTTAAGAAAAAATAAACTCCTGGATTTTTGGGTAAATGAAATTTTTTAAGATCTGTTTTTTTCATTTTTTATTTTTTACGTAATACTTTGTAAAGATATTTACCGGTATGTGAATTTTTATTATTAGCAACTTCCTCTGGTGTTCCTTTTGCTACAATTTCACCACCACCAAACCCCCCTTCGGGACCTATATCTATTAAGTAATCTGAATTTTTTATAATGTCCATATTGTGTTCTATTAAAAGAACAGTGTTGCCTTTATCTACCAACTTATTTAAAACTTCCAGAAGTTTAGCCACATCATCATAATGAAGACCGACTGTTGGTTCGTCCAACAAGTAAATTGTTTTTTCAAGATTTGGTCTATACAGCTCAGAAGATATTTTAACCCTTTGCGCTTCTCCTCCTGATAAGGTTGTAGCAGATTGACCTAGCTTCACATACCCTAATCCAACATCCATAAGAGTTCTCAAGCGATCATATATACTTGGTATATCTTCAAAAAAATTAACTCCTTCTTCAATTGTCATTTCTAAAATATCATGAATATTTTTCTTTTTATATTTTATAGTAAGTGTTTCTTTGTCAAATCTTTTACCTCCACATACATCACACTTAACATAAACAGTTGGCAAAAAATGCATTTCAACTGCAACCTCTCCGTTTCCTTCACAAGCTTCACATCTTCCTCCTTTAACATTAAAAGAAAAACGATTAGCTCCCCAGCCTCGAAGCTTTGCTTCTGCCGTGCTAGCAAATAAATCTCTAATAAAAGTAAAAGCTCCAGTGTAAGTTGCGATATTTGATCTCGGGGTTCTACCAATCGGAGATTGATCTATCAAGATTTCACGAGAAAGATATTCTGTTCCTGAAAAAGAAGCGCAATTAAAAACTTGGGCACTTCTATGCTTTCTTTCATAACGAGCCTGAAGATTTCTGTGTAGAATTTCATAAACAAGAGAGCTCTTGCCTGACCCTGAAACTCCTGTAATACAAACCATTTTACCAAGAGGTATTTCTACATTCATATTTTTTATGTTAAAAACTTTTCCACCAACTATCTTCAACATACCCTTTTCAGACATTCTTCTTTTTTCTGGTATCTGAATTTTTTCTTCACCCCTTAAATAAGATAAAGTTCTAGAATTTGAATTATTTTTAGGAGCGCTTAAAAGTTTTTCTAAATAATCAGAAACTATTACTTGACCCCCGTGAATTCCTGCTTTTGGTCCAATATCTATAATATAGTCAGAAGCATATATAGTATCTTCATCATGTTCTACGATAATTATTGAATTCCCTAAATCTCTCAAAGATTTTAATGTCTTTATTAATTTATCATTATCTCTCTGATGTAGACCTATGGTTGGTTCATCAAGCACGTATAAAGCTCCGACAAGTCGAGAACCTAATTGACTAGCCAAACGAATTCTCTGTGCCTCACCCCCCGAAAGCGTTCCCGCTCTTCGATCTAAAGACAAATAATCTAGACCAACATTTAATAAAAACTGTACTCTTGATTCTATCTCTTTAATTACCACCTTAGAAATTTCTTTTTCTTGTTCTGTTAATTCTAAAGAAATAAAAAAATCTGCAACTTGATCAATCGTAAGCCTGGTTAAGTCAACAATGTTTAAAGATGAAAAATCTGGGATAAAATTATTCCCAATATCTTTTTTGGATGTTGTTTTTTTATTTTTCTTTCCCAGAAAAACACTTAAGGCCTCGGGTCGTAAACGATTTCCGTGACAGTCTTCACAAGCTTCTGTGCCACCAAAATATTTTGTTCCTAAGCCATTACAAGTCGGGCATGCTCCGTATGGAGAATTAAAAGAAAATAATCTAGGCTCTATTTCTGGAAAAGAAAAACCATCCCTTGGGCAAGAGAATTTTGAAGATAAAAGATATTCTTCGTTCGCAAACGGAGCCCCCACCAAAGAGTTGTCTAGCTCGTATATATTTTCAGATGTAAATTTTGAACCCTTTTTATGTTTTTTATCTAATTGGATATTACCAAAAGCAATGATAACTAGACCTTCTGATTCTACAAGAGCTCTTTCTACAGCCTCAGATATTCTCATTCTAGCGTCACTGGGGTTATCTTTGAATTCATGCACAGAGAAGCGGTCAACTATCAAATCAATATCATGAACTTTTGTTTTGGTCATCTCTATGCGCTCTCGTAGATTTTTAACTTCTCCATCAAGTCTGATTTCAGTAAAACCCTTATTCAATAAGTCATATAAGAGTTGGTAATATTCCCCCTTGCGCCCCTTAACTACAGGAGACATTATCGTTATTGGTGTCTCATCCCATTCTACTCCAGCCACTTTTCTTTTGTTTGGGTTTTTTTCAAAAGTTTTAACTTTATTTAAAATAAAATTAATTATTTCTTCATTGGAAAGTTTTTTAATCTCATCTCCGCAAATAGGACAATGTGGATGGCCAATACGAGAATATAACACACGAAGATAATCATATATTTCAGTTATAGTTGCCACTGTTGATCTCGGATTATTTGATCTTGATTTTTGGTCTATTGATATCGCCGGAGAAAGACCTGTAATTTCATCTACATCTGGTTTGGGCATTTGATTTAAAAATTGCCTAGCATAAGAAGACAATGATTCAACATACCTTCTTTGTCCCTCAGCAAATATTGTATCAAAAGCAAGGGAAGATTTACCGCTACCTGACATACCGGTAATAACCACCATCTTGTTTCGTGGCATTTCAACATCAATATTTTTAAGGTTGTGAGTTCTAGCCCCCCTTACTATTATTTTTTCATTTTCATTTTTTTTCATATCAATTCAAAATCCCCCTTATTTAGACATGCTTGGGGGTATGGAATTATTTAAATGTAAGAACATAATAACACGCCAAAAGTATTTGGCAATGTTTGGCTGTTTATCTAGAAATTTCTAATTGTTGTGCTCCGTCAGAATAAGGACCAACTTGATATTGTCCAAAATATATTATTATTTTATCTTTTGAAAAAGAAAAGACTGAAAAATTTTCTTTTATCGGCTTGGTTCCATTTTCGATCATTGCCGTATAATTGCTTACATAGTCTTGAATAGCATCCTTATCATCCTCTTCGGTAAAAACTTCCTTAATTTTTTGATTTAATAAGTCCTGAAAATTTGTAAATAATTTGCATCTCCAGCAAATAAATCTATTAATTCTATCTTTTTCTTGTTTTTAAGATCATAAGCAAAAGATACTTTGTTTTCATAACCATGAGCTCCCCCACTATAACCTCCATAATGTATGATTACACTTATAAAAGATGAATTACTTTGAACCACTTCAAAATCCGAAAAGAAATAAAACTTCTCTTCGTTGTTTTTAGGAAATTCAGATATATCATACCCTTCTGATCTTGTTTGATATCTCGCTTGCCATGCGTCTTTACTATTTATGCTATGGGCCTCAACCTGTGTTACTAAAAAATCTTTTATTTGAGAATTAAAATCTGGTCCAGCATAAAAAAAGTACGGGTATTTTATATCAAAACTGACATATTTATCATCTTTTTTAATTTGCCTAGATTCAAAAGTTCCAGTTATTGTGTCTTCTTCATCGGTTATTAATTGTTGATTTTTAATAATTTTAGGAATTTTAGTATTTTTAGGGGCACTAAACAAAAGAGCAATAGCAACAATGGCCATCATTAGAACCAAAACGACAACTAAACTTTTTTTTATTGTATCAAAATAGTCCTTATCCATATCATTATTGTATCATTTATTTTATTTTTCACCTATTTTATCACGAAGACTGATAATTTCATCACGTAGAATTGCAGCTGTTTCAAAATCTAAATTTTTAACTGCTTTATTCATGTCTTTTTCTTTAATTTTAATAATTTTTTCAAAAATCTTTAGACTTCTTTCTTCGTCAGAAACTTTTAAATTTCTTAGGCTTTCTGTTTCTGTTTTGCCAAAATTGGATTTACTCTTATCAAAAGCTTTTTTAAATAACTCTAAGTCAAAATTAAGCTCTGCGTTCACTACTTTGTCGTGCTTGTTCTCTAGATCCTCGGTGATATCTTTAATATTTTTTATTATAGTCTTAGGTGTAATTTTATTTTTCTTATTATATTCTATTTGAATATTTCGACGACGAGTCGTTTCTCCAATAGCTTTTTCTAATGAATTTGTCATAACATCTGCATACAAAATCACACGACCTTCGGCATTTCTAGCTGCTCGTCCAATGGTCTGAATGAGAGAAGTTTCTGATCTTAAGAACCCTTCCTTGTCTGCATCTAAAATACCAATCAGGGCAACTTCTGGCAGATCCAAGCCCTCTCTCAAAAGATTAACTCCTACCAAAATATCAATTTCACCCTTTCGAAAAGAAGTTAAAATTTGAATTCTCTCTATTGTTTTAATTTCACTATGTAGATATTCAGCTTTAAGACCTCTATCTTTTAAATAAACAGATAAATCTTCCGCCATCTTTTTTGTTAGAGTTGTTGCTAAAACCCTATAACCATTTTTAATCGTCTTTTCTGCTTCATTAATAAAATCTTGAATTTGTCCTTTATAATTATTTTTATCTTCAGCTACGGGTTTTACGACAACCTCAGGATCCACCAGTCCAGTAGGGCGAATAATTTGTTCTACGATTTGACCGCTTGAACTTCTTTCTTGATCGCTTGGAGTAGCTGAAACATAAATAACCTGACCAATTCTTTCTTCAAATTCTGGATATTTAAGAGGTCTGTTGTCTTTAGCAGAAGGCAAACGAAAACCATATTCAACGAGAGTTTCTTTCCTAGAGGCATCTCCTCGATACATTCCTTGCAACTGAGGCAAGCTAACATGCGACTCATCTATAACCGTCAAAAAATCTTCTTTAAAATAAGATAACAATGTCTCTGGCGGTTCCCCCTCTTTTTTCCCAGATAAGTGCCTAGAATAATTTTCTATTCCATTACAATACCCCATTTCTTTAATCATAGCCAAATCATAACTGGTTCTTCTCTTTAGTCTCTCAGCTTCCAATAACTTACCTTCTTTTTCAAATCTTTTTAATTGTATTTCTAGCTCCTTTTTAATATTTTTTATTGCAATATTTACCTGGTTTTTTTCGGTTATAAAATGTTTCGCTGGAAATATAAAAATGTTTTCAGGTTCATCCAAAATCAGAGCAGAAACTGGATCTGTCTTTGCAATTTTTGATATCTTTTTATCTAAAAATTCAACCTGAAAAACAAAATTTTCAGAAACAGGCATTATTTCAACCTTAGATCCAATTGATCTAAATTGCCCTGGGTTTAAATCTGCATTTGTTCTTTCAAAATGAACTTCTACTAGCTTTCGCATTAAACTTAACCTGTCTAACTTCATTCCTTTTTCTAATCTCAAGTTAACCTTCTCATACTCTTCAGGAGAACCAAGTCCGTAAATACAAGAAACAGAAGCCACAATAATGACATCCTTTCTAGTCAAAAGAGACTGGGTGGTTGCATGGCGCAAGCGATCAATTTCTTTGTTTATCTGAGCATCTTTTTCTATATAAGTATCTGAAACCGGCATATAAGCTTCTGGTTGATAATAATCATAATAAGAAACAAAATAATGAACTGCGGCATCGGGAAAAAATTCTTTAAACTCTTGTGCAAGTTGTGCGGCGAGAGTTTTATTATGGGCAATAACCAGAGTTGGCTTATTCCACTTTTCTATAACATTCGCAATTGTAAAAGTCTTTCCTGTCCCCGTTGCCCCCAACAATGTTTGTTTTTCCATTTTTTGACTTAATCCTTTCAGTAATTCCGAAATAGCCTTCGGCTGGTCTCCAGCTGGAACATATGAACTCTTTAATTTGAAAATATTTTTAGACATAAATGAAATTTATTATCACCATCATAATTACACGTAAAATATAGCATGAAATTGACTAAAAATTCTAAGATTGACTTTTTGGTTTTATTTTGTTATAATATATATATCATCAATAATTACATTTGGTAGAGAGGATGCTTGTTCATTTTTCTTTTTAAGTTAAGTATGTTGGGTTTAAGGTTTTTCAAACCTCTCTACCATTTGTTATATATTGATTTTATATAACAAAGGATATTCCAGTTAGTTATAAGCGCTAGCTTATCCTTTGTACCA
>CAZBHU010000015.1:0-9102 GCA_964492035.1 uncultured Candidatus Saccharibacteria bacterium | reverse complement strand
GGAATTTCTAATACCCTGTCAGTTGTTATGAAGTTAAACAATCCGCATCTTGATGATGATTTTCATCGTTTTTTAGTTCAATATTTATCTACAACAAATAATGTACCTGGACTCAAAGAAAATACTCCACTTTATAAAACTCTCGACATGAAATTGTTTGAAGTTTCATTACCAGATTCATCAGATAAAGAAGAAAATAAAAAATCACTAAAAGAACTATTGGGATCGATGGAACAATTTTATGCTGGAATGCATTCTATTGGAGAAGACAGAGAAAATAAAGATGAAAGACATTTTGCTATAGAAATCGCCCAACCTGAGAATTCAGAAAACTTTGTTATCTATGTTGCTGTTCCTTCTAAAAAGGCAGATTTGTTTGAGAAACAACTTTTGGGGGTTCACTCTGATGCTAAAATTACAGAAATGCCAGATGACTATAATATTTTTAAAGAGAATTCTCATGTTGAAGCTTCTCGGGCAAAACTTTCCAGTTATGATGTCTATCCTATAAAAACTTATGATTTTTTTGAACACGATCCATTAAATATAATTTTAAGTATTTTTACTAAGCTTAAAAAAACAGGAGAGGGAGCAACTATTCAGCTTGTAATTTGTCCTAAAGATGATTCGATTACAAAAAGATTTAATTACGTTAAAGATGAAATTAAAAAAGGTGTATCAATAAAAGACGCAACTGGATCTTTTGGCCAAGTTTTTAAAAAAGAAATGGGGTCATTTATTAAAGGGTTTTTCTCTTCACCAGAAGAAGAAAAGAAGGATGATAAAAAAATTGATGATAAGGCAATTGAAAACATAGAAGAAAAAACCAAAGGAGTAATAATGGCGACAAATATTAGAATTGTTGCATCGGCTGAAAGTAAAGAAAGAGCCAGTCAAATTTTAACAGAGATAGAATCATCATTTAATCAGTTTTCCGAGTCTAACAAAAATGGATTTAAATTTGAAAGACCAAAAGGTGGAGATTTAAATAATTTAATTCGATGGTTTTCTTATCGAAGTTTTTCAGAAGAATATTCAATGCCTCTAAACCTAAAAGAATTATCTACAATTTTTCATTTTCCTTATGGTATTAAATCATCACAGCTTAAACAGTCAAAGGCTGGAGACGCACCTGCTCCTTTAGAAATGGGGGAAAACGGATTATTGCTTGGTATAAACTCTTATCATGGCAAGGATACTAAAATATTTATCACACCAGAAGATCGCCTTCGACATGTGTATGTTATAGGACAGACTGGTACAGGTAAAACGACCATTTTAAAAAACATGATAATTCAAGACATCAAAAATGGAGACGGTTGTTGTTTTATTGATCCTCATGGTAGTGATGTTCAAGATATTTTGAGTCATGTACCAAAAGAAAGAATAGATGATGTTATTTATTTTGACCCAGCTTATACAGCGCGTCCAATGGGTCTTAATATGCTCGAATATGATTCTCGTTATCCAGAACAAAAGACATTCGTAGTCAATGAATTGATGGGGATATTTAATAAATTATTTGATATGAAGACGACTGGAGGGCCAATGTTTGAACAATATTTCAAGAATAGTGCGTTCTTGGCTATGGATGATCCTAATGAAAAAGCAACCCTTTTGGATATCACCAGAATATTGAGTAGCAAGGAATATCGTGATTCGCTTTTAGCAAAATGCCGAAATCCGATTGTTAAAGAGTTTTGGGAAAACGCCGAAAGAACTACCGGCGACCAGTCTATTGCCAACTTTGTACCATATATCACATCAAAGTTTGACAACTTTATTTCTAACGACATCATGAGGCCGGTTGTTTTGCAGGATCGATCAGTTTTAAATTTCAGAGAAATAATGGATAATAAAAAAATATTATTGATCAACCTTTCAAAGGGAAGATTAGGAGAAATCAATGCCAATTTGATAGGTTTATTGCTAGTTGGAAAAATTCAAATGGCAGCAATGTCTAGGGCTGATATGTATGGACAAAAGATGAACGATTTCTATTTGTATATAGATGAATTTCAAAATGTGACGACCGATTCTATTGCTTCTATTTTGTCAGAGGCTCGTAAATATCATTTATCTTTAACCATTGCTCACCAGTATGTTGCTCAGTTGGAAGATTCAATTAAAAATGCAGTTTTTGGAAACGTAGGGTCAATGATTACTTATCGAATTAGCTCAGAAGACTCAGTGACGCTAGAGCCAAGATTTAAGCCGACATTTAGTGCTTCTGATATAATGAAATTAGATAATTTTAATTCATACGTTAGTATGTTAGTAGGCGGTATACCTGTTAAACCATTTAGCATGAGATCACATTATACTTTATTAGAAAAAGGTAATCCTGATATAGTAGAAAAAATCAAAGAGTTATCTTATCTAAAATATGGTAGACCAAAAGAAGAAGTTGAAGAAGAAGTGTTAGCTAAATACAAAAAATAAAAACCTTTGTTTTAAGCGTTTTTTGTGCTATGTTATTAGAATAATTTATAATTTAGTAATTAAAATATATGGCAAAAATAGAAAGAACTTTAATTGTTTTTAAACCAGATTCTGTGCAAAGAGGTATCATTGGAGAAATATTAACTCGTTTTGAAAGAGCTGGTTTTAAAATAGTAGGTGCAAAGATGTTACAACCTAGTCAGAATCATTATTATCACCACTATGAAGAAATAGGCAAAATGATAACAAGAAGGGGTCAAGAAGCTTTTGATATGACAGTTAGAATGATGTGTGAAGGACCAGTAATTGCCTTTGTTATAGAGGGGATTGAGGCGGTTGCAATGGTTAGAAAAATGGTAGGAACAACAGAACCAAAAGCATCTATGCCAGGAACAATTAGAGGAGATTATGCTCACATAAGTTTTGATTATGCTGATAGTGAAAAAGTTGGAATTTGCAACATAATCCATGCCTCAGGCAGTCAAGAAGATGCAGAAAAAGAGATTGATTACTGGTTTTCTGAACCCGAAATATATTCTTACGAGACAGTTTACGAAAAGTTTACTCAAAGAAAAAATACTCAGCAATAAAAAGTCTTTAAGTACAACATCTACCAGAAGCTTTATTTGAGTTTTTGTCAAAAATGTGATGTTTTGACAAAACGGTGTTGCAGATAATAGAACTTGGAGTATACTCTAAATAGGATTATTTAAAGTGTATTACCTAGAACAGTTTTTTATGGGATGTCCGGTGGTAAAACGATGCTGTGACTTATTATGTTAACAAATTCGTATTACTCCTATTCCCACCTAGCGTAAGAGCTAGGGTAATACACTGTTTGATAGTCCTAATAAGAAATTCCCCACGAGGTATTATGAAAATACTATCCCGTGGGGGATTTTTTATTTTCATTTTATAAGCCGATTGTGTATAATAGATAGATGGAAAAGGAAAAAAACTTAAAACTAACTTTTTGCTCTGGGGCAGGGACTGTGACCGGGGCCAATTTTCTTCTAGAGGGAAATGGCAAAAAATTCTTAATTGATTGTGGCTTGATTCAAGGAGAAAAATTTATAGATGAATTAAATTGGGGTAAATTCCCGTATGATTCTTCTGAGATTGATATTTTATTTATCACACATAGTCACGTTGATCATATTGGACGAATACCAAAATTGATTCAAGAAGGCTTTAAAGGACGAATAATTTCTGTAGAACCCACTAAGCACATAACCAGAGAAATGCTGTCTGATACGGCTCATCTTCTCTTACGAGATGACGACCCAGCAATAGAAGAAATATATACCTCTAAAAACATCAACAGGGTTTTTGATTTGTGGGAAACTGTTAAATATGGACAAGAAATAAATGTAGATCACGGTTTTAAGTTTAGGTTCAGAGATGCGGGACATATTCTAGGATCAGGAATGCTTGAATTAATTTATAATGATAAAAAGATTGTTTTTACTGGGGATTTGGGAAATTCTCCATCACCATTATTGCCAGATACAGAAATTATTAATGATGCTAATTATTTAATTATGGAATCTGTTTATGGAGATCGTAATCACGAAGAAAGAAGCGAAAGAAAGCATAAATTAGAAAAAATAATTAAAGATAATTATAAAAGAGGTGGAGCTCTTATTATTCCAACTTTTTCACTAGAAAGAACACAGGAGTTACTTTACGAAATAAACTCGCTTGTAGAAAATAAAATTGTTCCACAGATGCCAATCTTTTTGGATTCTCCGTTATCAATTAAATTAACCAATATCTATCTTAAATACGGTGATTATTTTAACGAAACAGCAAAAAAGTTAATTGCCTCAGGGGATCAATTGTTTGATTTTCCAGGACTAAGAAAAACACCAGAAACAGATGATTCAAAAGGGATATTAGAAGTACCATCTCCTAAGATTATTATTGCTGGCAGTGGAATGTCTAATGGGGGAAGAATCTTACATCATGAAAAAAATTATTTACCTGAAAAGAAGAATACTCTTTTATTGACAGGTTATCAGACAATGGGTACTCTCGGTAGAACTATACAAGATGGAGCTAAAAAAATTCGAATAATGGGAACAGATGTGAAGGTTCGAGCCGATATTGTGTTTATTGAGGGATATTCAGGGCACAAAGACTCAGATAGACTATTGGAATTTGTAGAAAACAGTAAGGATACTTTAGAAAAAGTTTATACTGTTATGGGAGAACCAAAATCTGCAATGTTCTTGGCACAAAGAATTAACGACACTCTTGGAGTTAGAGCTAGGGCACCTGTAGCGGGAGAGACTGTATATTTAGAATGTTAGTAGAATATAAAAACACCCAGACATTGGTCTGGGTGTTTTTATTAGTTTAAATTAGATACTTTTTACGATTCTTTCGAATGTTTCAGGGTTATTTTTGGCAAGATCAGAAAGTATTTTTCGATCTATTCCGATGTTCTTTTTCTTTAAGCCGTCAATAAACTTACTGTAAGACATGCCTAGAGGTCTAATTGCAGCATTAATTCTAGTTGTCCAAAGTTTTCGTGCGTCCGCTTTCTTGTCTTTTCTGTGGGCAAAAGCATAATTTCCAGCATGTAGTAAAGCTTCTTTGGCTTGAATAACTTTTGTACTTCGTCCAAAACGAAAACCTTTTGCTTGTGATAAGATATTCTTTCTCCTTTTGTTTTTTATGATTCCTACTTTAACTCTTGTCATGATGTTAATTCATTAATTATAATTAAGCGTTAGCTAAATAAGTTCTCTTTATTTTGTTAGAAAACTTTTTTTCAATAGGCTTTCGGCCGTTTAATTGTTTCTTTCTGGTTTGTTTAGCATTAAAATGATTAAAACCAGGAGCTCTTGATAAAATCTTACCCTTTTTGGTGACTTTAAGTCTTTTGGTTAATGATTTATTTGTTTTGATCGACATAAAATTTATTTATTATCTTTTTCTATTGTAATTGTTGGACCTTTTGGACCCCTTTTATAATCTTCTGCTACTTTGAAATTTTCAGTAATTAAATGTAGAACCCTATCGAGTCTTTCCTTTAAGAATGACTCTTGCATAAACTTAGAACGACCGGAAACAAATAGCTCTACTTTTATGCGGTGGCCTTCTTTTAACCACTCAGAAGCTTTTCGAGCTTTTAGGGCTAAATCATTGTCACCAGTTCCGATCTTTATTTGAATAGATTTGGTTTCAGTTGTTTTAGCTCCAGCTTTAGACTTCTGTTGTTTTTTCTTTTGTTCGTATTTGTATTTACCGTAATTTGCTATTTTTACTATTGGAGGATTAGCATTTGGAGAAATTTCAATCAAATCTAAGCCTTCTATATTAGCTTTTTCTAGGGCGTCTTTAATACTAAAAACACCAAGATTAACTCCTTCACTAGAGATCACTCTGACCTCATTGGCTCGTATTTGGTTGTTTATTCGTTCTCTCAATTTTTAATTCCGATAGAAATAAATAGATTACCTACCTAAGCTGAATACTAGCATATTTAAGATATTTTAGCAACTCACAAGCCAGCCTTTTATTGTGAATTTATTTGTATATTTGGTATAATATATACAGTAAAAACGTGTCGAATTTATTAGAAATCTAAAACTATAATCATAAAAATGAAAGCATTAAAAACAGTTTCTTGGGTGCTTTTGGTAATTGGAGGTTTAAATTGGCTTTTGGTAGGACTATTTAGTTGGGATGTGGGAATGATCTTTGGAGGACAAGGAGCCCTTATTTCTAGAATAGTGTATATATTAGTTGGTTTGTCAGCTATCTATAGTATTTTTGCTAGTGGAAAGTGTTGCAAAAAAGAAGCAATAGTTGAATCAGCTCCTATGGCTGAAACACCAGTAGAACCACAAATGTAATAACATTTAAAAAAGAATTGCCCGCAATTTTGCGGGCAATTTTTTTTATGGTAACACCTCACTTGATGAGGGTAATGTTTTCTTTGGGAATATGGATTTCGTACTGATATCCAAAGATGCATATATCCTCAAAAATTTCAATATCAGAACTCTCATCGAGTCCGTATACTTTAGGGTATCTTTTCTTTTTTGAAAAGTTGAGGATTACTTTTTTCGGAGTCAAAGAGAGTTCAATCTTTCCAGTGATGGTCAGTCTCTGATCTTTGACACAGAAATTAACTTCTGGACAATAGCTTTGCCTTCCGGGGTATACAAACCCTACTTTTTTAAATATTCCCAAGATTTTATTCTCGGAATTATCATTATTAATGATTTTCATTGCATTAATGTTTTGGTTTTGTTTATATATTATTCTTAGGTTTGCATATTGTCAAATAAAAAGCACCTGTTTTTAAACACGTGCTTTAAACAAGATAATCTTCTTTTTTTTCAAAAAGATAGGGTGATCCGCAAATCTCTTTATTGGTCAAAAAAGAAGTAATAAAATAACCAGGGAGGTAAAGTAGGCTACGATAAGGATGGACATTAAATCTTAGCCTGATCTGATCTTCTAGAAAAAAATACCAAGAGTCTGATAGGTTAGAAAGTTTTTGAATTTTTTGTATAGCTAACCTTTCTTCAAAGCTCCCGTCTTTCTCCATTGTAAGTGTCAAATCTTCAAATTCTTCTTGTTCTAAATATTGAACATCTCTAAAAATTTTTTTACAAATTTTTTCAGATTCACGAAAATTTCGAACATATAAAGAATAGACAATTTTTTCAAGCATGCTCATTTCCCCTAAAAAAATCAAATTATAAACTCCTAGCTCTAAGGGTTTTGTATCTGGGATTTCTTCTAGCGTACCCTTAAAATTCCTTATTTCATCAAGATTTATTTCCATAATCTTATTTTTTTATTGTTTA
Organism: uncultured Candidatus Saccharibacteria bacterium; assembly: GCA_964492035.1. GTDB lineage: Bacteria > Patescibacteriota > Minisyncoccia > Phycocordibacterales > UBA9973 > UBA8515. Next base: position 1,834 of record CAZBHU010000015.1, on the reverse strand, counting down.
GTATTATCTTATGCTACAAATATATTTAAGTCAAACATAAAGATAAAAATGTGATATTATTATATTTATGAAAAACAAGATTAAAACAGAGTGGAATTTTAAGCTTTTTTATAAAGGGGATAATGACCCACAAATAGAAAAAGATTTTCTCGTCTTTGAAAGAGCGGTCCTGGCTTTTGAAAAGAAGTATCGTAATAATGATGCCTATTTGAAAGACGGCAAGAAGTTACTCGTGGCCTGCGAGGAGTATGAGAAGCTCGTGGCGATGCCAGAAGGAGAAAAACCTGTTATATACTTCATGACGAGGAGAGATGTTGATGCTAATAATAAGTTTATAAATGCTAAATTTAATGAGTTTAGTGAAAAATTAAATAAAGTTTCTAATAAAATAATTTTTTTCGGATTGAAATTAGGGAAAATAGAAAAAAGTCTTCAGGATAAATTTTTAAAAGACAAGTCTCTCTCTAGATTTCACTATTTTTTAAAAAAGATATTTGAAAACGCCAAATACGAACTAACTGAGCCCGAAGAAAAGATAATTAATCTTTTTCATTTGCCTTCATACTCCATGTGGGTCAATGGATTTTCAAAAGTTTTTAACAACCAAGAGGTGAAATTTAAAGGTAAAAACATTCCCATAAATGAAGCTTCTGGAATGTGCATGAGCGCAAACACAAAAGACAGAAGAGAATTAAGCAGGTTAATTTATGAAAAAATGTTTTCTTTAGCTGATTTTTCTGAGGCGGAGATAAACGCTGTCGTCTCTGGTAAAAAAATATCAGACGAGCTAAGAGGTTTTAAAAAGTCTTATTCTGAGACTATCATAAATTATGGAAACGAAGACAAGACAATAGAAAACTTGGTAGATGTCGTAACTAAAAATTTTAAAATATCTCATCGCTTCTATAAAATTAAGGCTAAGTTAATAGGAGAGAAAAAAATGTTTTATGCCGACAAGGTAGCAAAAGTAGGAGATTTAAAAACCAAGTTCACATACGAAGAAACAATTAAAATTATCCATTCTGCTTTTTCTAAATTTGATCCTAAATATGCTGAGATTTTTGAAACTTATGTTAAAGAAGGACGGATAGATGTATACCCTAAGAAAGGGAAGAAGAATGGGGCTTATTGTCTAGCGACTCCTTTTGTCCCCAATTTAGTTTTCTTAAATCATGTTAACAATTTTAATTCGGTTATTACTCTTGGACATGAGATGGGGCACTCCATCCATACAGAATTATCAAAAACCCAACCAGCTATATATGCTAACTACCCCATTTCTATTGCTGAAACGGCAAGTACTTTATTTGAGAATTTTGTGTTTGAAGAAGTTTTCGAGAAGCTTTCTCCAAAAGAAAAGATTGTGGCTTTGCATGATAAGCTAGATAATAGTGTCGTGACAATCTTCAGACAAATGGCCTGCTTTAACTTTGAAAAGGAACTTCATGAGACAATTCGCAAAAGCGGTTACTGTTCAAAAGAAGATATGGCAAAGATAATGAAGAAACACATGCAAAGTTACCTGGGTCCTGTCTTTGAAATGAAAGACATAGACGGTTATAACTTTATCTCATGGATTCATATTCGTAATTTCTTCTATGTCTATGCTTATGCTTTTGGTGGATTAATAAGTGACTCTTTGTATGCGGAGTACAAGAAAGACAAAAAGTTTAAAGATAAAATAGAGCAGTTTTTGAAGGCAGGGGGAAGTAAAAGCCCTGAAGATATTTTTGCTGATATTGGAATAAACATTCGAGATCCTAAGTTTTTTGAAAATGGATTGAAGGCAATTGAGGAAGACATTAAAAGATTAGAAAAATTGGTGAAATAAAAA
>CAZBHU010000014.1:8940-9342 GCA_964492035.1 uncultured Candidatus Saccharibacteria bacterium | reverse complement strand
ATATAACTTTCATTGCTAAAAGAGATACCACAAAAGAAGAGGTTAATGAGGTTTTGAAAAAGGCATCTAAAGATCCAAGATGGGAAAAATTATTTACTGCCACAAACGAACCAATAGTTTCATCCGATATACTTGCGGAAAAATACGCCTGCATTGCTGATTTAGAAATGACTAGGGTAGTCGGGGGTAATCTCGTTAAAGTTCTTGGATGGTATGATAACGAAATGGGGTATACGTACACACTATTAGATCATGTTGCAAAAACAGGGAAAACCATAAAATAGAGATGTCATTCGAAAAATAACACCATTATATGTGGTGTTATTTTTTATGCTATAATATATATAGGAAAATTTTTATTGGGACAGACCACGCTGGGTTTGAAATGAAAGAAAAAATTAA